>DASZYH010000271.1:0-28434 GCA_035545515.1 Opitutaceae bacterium | reverse complement strand
GGGACATCGGGCTCCACCGGATATCGACCCGGCGCAGAAGGGACCCTCCTTCGCCCAAGCGCTTCGGAGGGCAGGCCTCCGCGCCCTACCGGCTAGCAACCGGCTCAGCCGGCGTGATCTCGAACGGGATCGCGGGTGCCGTGCCGAGCGGGAACCGCTGGACGCGCTGGGCGCCCTTGGCTTTGGGATTCGTCCGCTCGGCGAACAGGTTCAGAATGAGATTTCCACTGGTGCCTGGCTTCAGTTTCGTCGGGTCGGCCGTCACGAGCACGTCGACCGTGTCGCCTGCAATCGGACCGGCGGTGGCGACGATGCCCTCGGGGGCGTCGGCCAGTTCGACGATGACCTTTTTCAGGTTGCGGAGCATCGGCGCGCCGAGCGCGATTCGCGCGTTTCCGGTAATCGGCACCCGGATCGGCGTGGCCGAAGCGACTCGCCACCGGGGCGCCGGTTGTCCGGTCACATCGACCACGAGTTCCTTTGCGATGACGAGATGATGATACGCGAAGGCCTGCATCATGTCGTCAGCCGGGACCGCTGGATGACTGATTTGGGCATCTCCGATCAGGGCGGCGCCGTAGATCGTAAGCGGAATCAACTCGCGTCGCACCCCCGGCGGAACCGACAGCGTCAGCTGGACCTTGTCCTGTCCGGCAGGGATTCGCGCGGCCATGAGCGCGAACCCGGGTGACGGATCCTCGAGTCCGAGCACGATCGGTCCGGAGAAGCCGTCGTGCCGCAGCGCATACACCGTGATCGCGGCCTGTCCGCCCGGCCGTGCCGTGATGCCGGAGGGCGTCACGCGCAGTTCGAAATCGGGTCGCGGAGGCCCGACGCGCAGCCGGTACGAATAGTCAGGTCCGCCGCGGTGCTGCGCATCCGTGACGCGCAGGAAGTACGTGCCGGCCGCGGGCAGTTTCGCGCTGAGGCGAGAATCGGCGTGGTGCGTTTCGAGCCCGGCGCCCGGATCGACGAAATCGTCGTTGAACGCCAGCCGCCGACCGCCGGCGTCCGTGAGCTCGAGGGTGGAATCGAGCGGCGATCCGAGCCTGCGCGCGACGATCTCGGCCACGATCTCCTGTCCGGCTGAGCCGTTGAATTGGAAGGATGCCGTCTGGTCGGGGCGGTCGAGCCGCCCGTCAACGACGACCGGGAGCGTCAGGGACTGCGCCTGGTTGCTCCCGAGGTCGGCCTCATTCGCCCGGCATTCCGGCTCGTCAGCAATCGCGAACCGCACCGGGTTTGAAAGCTCGGCGCCATTCCGCACCGAGAGCAGAAACGTCCCGGCTCGCTGGTCCTTGGCATCAACCAAGAGGGAGTGGATCGGGAGGTTCCAACCGGCGACCTGGAACTCGATTTTTCCGCCGGGATTTCCGCCCAGCGGGAACAGGCTCGTCACAAACGGAAGTTCGCCGATCGCGATCCGATACACGAAATCCTCGCGGCCGCGGTAGATCGAATCCTTGACCTCGAGCGCGTAGTCGCCGTCGACGGGAATGTCGTAGGCAACCACGGGGTCCGGGTTGAAACGATAGCTGTCGCCATAGGCGACCTCGCGGCCCTGCAGATCGTACAGCGCCACGGTGGCCTCGAACCAGCCCGGGACGGCGTCGGCGAGGTAAGGGATGAGGTTGCGCGCGGAAACGGCGATCACCAGGTGCAGCCCTTTGCGGGCGGTGAAACGATAACGGTCCACCGCGCCGGGAAGGATCTGTCCGTTCACCGTTGCCGGCAGCGTGATTTCGCGGTCGACCGGCTGCGGTCGGGTCGGGCGGACGCCCGTTGCCCGTTTCTGACGCGATGACGCATCCGTCGTGGCGGTCACGACGGGTTTGGTGATTTCCGGCAACTGGCCGACCTGCACGAGCAACGGATTCGATATCCCGAAAGGTGTGCGCAACCGGAGTTCGTGGTCACCGACGGTGGCGTCCGGGGCAATCGTGACCTCGAGGGTGACGGTTTCCGCGATCGCGGGGTTGGTGTTGCGATTGACGCGGCGCATCAGTTTTTCCCGAAGCTCCACGAGCTGCTTCTGGTCTTCCGGTGTCCAGGTCGGACGCGGGGCGGCGGTGCTCGGGATCATGCCATCGGGCGCTGAAGCCGGTGTTGACGTGGATGCGGCGGAGCCGGCAGCCGCGACGCCGGCGTTCGATGCGGCTGACTTGGCCGGCCTGGCCGCCTCGGAGCCTGACGGCTTTCCGGTTTTCGCATTCGGTCGGTCCGGGGTGGGGAGCCCGAGTGCGGCGGCCCGCCGTTCCGCCAGCGCCTGTATTTTTTCGCGGAGATCGTTCAGTTCCTTCGGCGTCATCGGCCGATCGTAGCCGGTGACCTTGGCGGTGATTCCGGCATCCGCGAAGTGCGCTTGTTGCGTTTCATTTAGATTCTGGCCGCCGACCGACATCGTGAAGGTCGTGCCCTGCCGGCCACCGGCGGGGTAGGCATAGCCGATGTGCGGAGGGACGCGTTGCGGTTGGGCGCGAACGAAGCTGGCGGACAAGAGCGCGGCGACGAGGGCGAGGAGCGGAAGAACAAAGGAGGGAAACTGCGGGGTGAGGTCACCCCGCCTACTGGTCGTTCTGGCGCGCTGGTTTTCGGTGTGGCTCGGCCGGAGGCCTCGCCTTACCTGTCGGATGGACGTGCTCACAGGAGTTCGGAGAGTCGGCTGACGGGGCGGGTGCCGTCGGTCGTGGTGGGGATGGCCCGTACATCCTCGCCCTCCGGGTGCGGCAGCCGGGCGTCGCGGTCAATCCCGAGCAGTTCGTAAATGCTGCCGATGAGCTCGCTCGGGTGCACCGGATGCTCGGCGACCTCCTCGCCCCGGGCGTCGGAGGCGCCCAGCACGCGGCCGCCCTTGAACCCGCCACCCGCCACGAAGGCCGAGAAGACGGTGCCCCAGTGATTGCGTCCGCCGTTCCACGGCGCTTCCCACATGACCTTGGGGGTGCGGCCGAATTCCCCGCCCGCCCAGACGATCGTGCTGTCGAGGAGACCGCGCTGCGCGAGATCCTCGAGCAGCGCGGCGAGTCCCTTGTCCAGCTCCGGCAGCTTCCGGCGCATGATCGGGAAGTGCTGCTTGTGCGTGTCCCAGCCCTTGTAATTGATCGTCACGTACGGGACGCCGTGCTCGACCAGCCGGCGCGCCATGAGACACGACTGCCCGAAGGTGTTGCGGCCATAGCGATCGCGGAGTCCCGCGGACTCCTGGGACAGATCGAACACCTTGCCCGTGTCGCCGAGGATCATCTCATACGCCTCGCTCTCGCAGCGGGCGAGGGCGGCGAGCCGTGGATCGCCGCTCCGGGCGGCGTGTTCGAAGGTGTTCAGCTTGTGCAGCAGGTCGCGCCGGGCGCGCTGGCGTTCGTCGCTGATGCCCTGGGCGACGACGCCCTCGACCATGAACCGCGCCTGCGCCGGATCGCCGCCGGTGGCGAACGGCTTGTACTTTGACCCGAGGAAACCCGCCTCCGAAAACCGGCCCTGCAGTTCGGTGAGCACGATATACGGCGGCAGCAGACCCTTGTAGCCGGCGTCGTAACCCTTGAAGAGCGAGACCACCGCGCCGAGCCCCGGGAACACATCGCGTCCGCCCGCCGGCCGGCCGGTCTGGACCATGTACGAGGCGGTTTCGTGCGCGAACACCCCGTGGCTCATGCTGCGGATGAGGGCATATTTGTCGGCGCGCTTGGCGAGTTCCGGGAGGAGCTCGTTGATCCGGATGCCGTCGACGTTCGTCGCGATCGGCGACCGGAACGGCCCCGTGTAATCCTCGGGTGCGTCCGGTTTCGGATCGAAGGTGTCGATGTGGCATGGGCCGCCCCACAGCCAGATCTGGATGACGGACTTCGCGCGGGGCGGTCGGACGACGGGCAAGGGTGCGGACGGAGCGCGCTCCGCGCCGGCCAGTGCGCGGGGAACGAATGCGCCGGCGAACAGCGCGCCCGCCGTGCCGAGGAGGCCGAGCCGGATCGCTTCGCGCCGGGACATCGGCCCGCCGCGGAGCCCGAGCAGCCGGAGCTCGGCATCAAGGTTCCATTGACTGGGATCGTCGCTGTGGTGCATCGGAGGAAAAGTAGAAATTGGGAAAGTGGAAACTCGGGAGATCGGGAAACGCGCAGTCCGGAAAACCAGGCCGGCGGCGGGCGCGGGGTCTCAGTTGTTTCACGATTTCATCTTTCCGACGTTTCGCGGTTTTCTGCCTAGTGCCGGTACAGGAACTCGCTGCTGTTGATCAGGGCCCAGGCGACATCGGCGCCGGCAATCCAGCCCTTGCTCGTCTTCACGTATTCGGCGATGGCGGCGCGTTCATTCGCGGTCGGCGGGCGCGACAAGATCGTCAGGTAAAGCTCGGTGATCTTCTCGGCTGCCGGCCGACGGGCCCGCAGGAGGGCCTGCAATTTCGGCCCCTGCTGGATCTTCCGCTGGATGTGCGTCGAATTCAGCAGGTGCAGTTCCTGCGTGGCGCTGATCGCGTTGTTGCGTTCGCGTTCCTCGCCGGTGTCGCGGGCCGGCCGGCCGAACATCTCGAGAAACGTGCTGGTGATGCTTCCGTCCGGCAGTGCGATCGAGCGTTGCGACTCGGGGATGAACGTGAACGGCTCGGGAATGGCGCTGGAGTATTCCTCCGTCGTGCCGGTGATCTGGTCCAAGGCGTCGATCAGCACTTCGGCGGGGAGGCGGCGTGGGGCGTAGAACGCGAAGTTGGCTTCGGCCTCCGGCCGCGGGCTGCGTGCGATCGAGGAGAGCTGGTAGGTCTGCGAGTTGAGCATCAGCCGAAACAGCCGCTTCACGTCGTAGTGCTGCGCGACGAACTCCTGCTGGAGGTACGCGAGCAGCTCGGGATTCGTGGCGGGATTGTCGGGCCGGATGTCGTCGGCCGGCTCGATGATTCCCCGGCCGAGGAGCCAGGACCAGACGCGGTTTACAATGGCGCGCGTGAACCACGGATTGTCCGGCCGGATCAGCCAGTCGGCGAAAACCGCGCGCGGATCATGGTCGGGAGAGAGCCGAACGGCGTCGGCCGGTCGGGATGAGCTCGGCGCCGGCCACGCGGGAAACACGGCATCGGTGTTGGCGCCCACCTTTGCCGGATCAAAGTAAACGATCTCTTCCTTCCATTCCTGGGTCGGCTTGTAGGCGACCGCCGAGAAAAAGCCACTCAGGCCGGCAAGTTCCGGTGCCGGCCATTTTTCGGCACGAGCGCCGAGGAACGTGAGCGCAACCGCCCGGGCGATTGCCTCGGGGGACCGGCCCTGGATCGCGCGATAGAAATTCACCGGCCCGACGCGAAAGTTGCTGCCGTTGGCGGTCAGCAGTGTGCGCACGAACTGGTCGTACGGCAGGTTGTCGCGGATCGCGGTGTAGATCCAGCGATGGTATTCCTGGGCGGCGTTCGGCCAGAGATTGACCGGGAACTCCGCCTTAACCCGGAGGAGATCACACCACTTCATCGTCCAGTAGTCCGCGAACTCGTCCCGGGCGAGGAGCTGATCGATCAGGATCGCACGTTTGTCGGGGCGCCGGTCGGCCAGGAACCCCCGTGCTGCCGCCGCGGTGGGAAGCGTCCCGATCACGTCGAGATACGCGCGCCGGACGAACACCGCGTCGGAGCAAACGTGGGCCGGCTCGATGCCGAGCGAGGCGAGGTGCGCGAACACGAGCTCGTCGATCCGGCAGGTCGGCGCGGCAGGTTCGTCGCGTTCGAAAGGATTCGCCGCCGCGGGGGGCGGTCGCGCGACCCCGGCCGACGGCGGGGCGGCGTGGGACGTTGGAGCCGGTGCGGTGAACGTGGCGAGCGCAGCCAGCGCAAGGACAGAAGTGGACGTGTGGCCAAGCCACGAAGAGGACGGCAACCCGGAGCGATGAGGAAGCATGAGAAGCGGAGTCGTCACGACGAGCTGACGCGACGATCGTCCGGAGACGGATCGCGCGCGTCGTCGCTACAGCCGCGTGTCACAATCAAATTCCGCTAATAAAGCCCCTGTTTCCCGGCTCATGATCGCAAGATCTGCGCAGCGGGGGAGCTGGAGAGTTGGAAGTTCGAAGTTGGCGATTTGGTCAACAGGCCCCGGACGTTCGCCCGCGGTGAGTCGCGTGCGGTAGGGCGGCCAGTCCCTTGGCCGCCGTTCGGCTGACCGGATTGGGCCCAAAAAAAGGCGCGGCCGAAAAGGGCCGCGCCGGGAAATCTGACGACTGACTGCGCCTCAGCTCAGCTTTACCTTCCTGGCGTTGGCGGCGCGGAGCAGCGCGTCGGCCATGTCGCTCGGGGTGACGGCGACCTCGATGCCACACTCCTGGAAGATCGCGATCTTGGCGGCCGCGGTGTCCTCCTTGCCGCCGATGACGGCGCCGGCGTGGCCCATCCGGCGACCGGCGGGAGCGGTGGCGCCAGCGATGAAACCGGCGACCGGCTTCTTGCAGTTGGCCTTGATCCAGCGGGCGGCCTCGACCTCGGCGCTGCCGCCGATTTCGCCGATCATGATGATGCCGTGCGTCTCCGGGTCGTCGTTGAACATCTTGATCACGTCGAGATGCGACGTGCCGTTGACCGGGTCACCGCCGATGCCGACGCAGGTCGTCTGGCCGATGCCCTTGGTCGTGAGCTGGTACACGGCCTCGTAGGTGAGGGTGCCGGAGCGGGAGACGACGCCGACGTGGCCCTTCTTGTGAATGTAACCGGGAGCGATGCCGATGCGGCAGCCGCCATGGGAATCCTTGCCGGTGCCGGGCGTGACGAGTCCCGGGCAGTTCGGGCCGATCACGCGGGTTTTCCGGCCCTGCATGGCGCGCTTCACGCGCACCATGTCCTTGATCGGAATGCCCTCGGTGATCGCGACCGCGAGATCGAGCTCGGCATCGACGCACTCGAGGATGGCGTCGGCGGCGAAGGGCGGCGGCACGAAGATCGCCGAGACCGTCGCACCGGTCGCGGTGGCGGCGTCCTTCACCGAATTGAAGATCGGGACCTTGACGCCGTTGTGCTCGAACACCTGGCCGCCCTTGCCGGGCGTGACCCCGGCGACGACCTGCGTGCCGTAGTCGAGCGAGAGTTTCGTGTGCCGGGCACCGAACTCGCCGGTGATGCCCTGGATGAGAATCTTGGTTTGAGGAGTGACGAGAATGGACATGGAAGGAGGAGTTTGAGGGTCCTGCTCAGGCGGCGACGAGTTTGACGATCTTCTGCGCGGCGTCGGCCATCGAGTCGCCGGAAACGACCTTCAGCCCGGACGCGGCGAGCGTCGCCTTGCCCGCGGCCACGTTGTTACCCTCGAGCCGCACGACGAGCGGCAGCTTGAGGCCGACTTCCTTCACGGCATCGACGATGCCCTGCGCGATCACATTGCAGTCCATGATCCCGCCGAAAATGTTCACCAGGATTCCCTGCACGTTCTTGTCGCCGAGGATGATCTTGAACGCGGCGACCACCTGTTCGCGGGAGGCGCCGCCGCCCACGTCGAGGAAGTTGGCCGGCGTGCCGCCGAAATGCTTGATGATGTCCATCGTGCTCATCGCCAGGCCCGCGCCGTTGACGAGGCAGGCGATGTTGCCGTCGAGCGCGATGTAGTTGAGCTCGTGCTTCGAGGCCTCGATCTCCTTGGAGTCCTCCTCGTTCAGGTCGCGGAGCTCGACGATCTCGGGATGGCGGAAGAGCGCATTGTCATCGAACGAGACCTTCGCATCCAGCGCGAGCACCTCGCCGTCCGGCGTGGTGACGAGCGGGTTGATCTCCACCATGGAGGCGTCGGTGTTCCAGTAGCAGTTGAACACGCTGCGGATCAGTTTGCTGGCGTTCTTCGCCTCGGCGCCGGTGAAGCCGAGCTTGAAGATCAGCTCGCGTACCTGGAAGTCCGCCAGGCCGTAGGCCGGATCGATGAAGACCTTGTGGATCTTGTCGGGTGTCTCGTGCGCGACCTTCTCGATTTCGACGCCGCCCTCGGTGGAGGCGACGATCACCGGCCGGGAGCTGGCGCGGTCGAGGAGGATCGCGAGGTAGTATTCCTTTTTGATCTGGTTCGCGACGGTGAAGTAGATCGTCTGCACCTTGCGACCAGCTGGGCCGGTTTGGAGCGTGACGAGCGTGTTGCCGAGCATCTTGCCGGCGACCTCGCGGGCCTCCGCCTTGCTCTTGCAGAACTTCACGCCGCCCTTGTAGCCGTCGGTGAAGGTGCCCTTGCCGCGACCGCCGGCATGGATCTGTGATTTCACCATGGTGGGTCCCTCGGGAAGTTGGGCGAGGGCGGTGACGAATTCCTCCGGCGTTTTCGCCGGCGCGCCCTTGGGGACGGGTACGCCGTATTTTTCGAAGAGCGCCTTGGCCTGATATTCGTGAATGTTCATGACACGGGAAAAAGGATGTCCAGTAAGCCACAGGGCAACCGCCCGAGGCACGCAAAAAAGACGTAGGAAACAACCCTATGCTCGCATGTTAGCGACGGGCGGCCCGGGATTGCGTTTCGCTAATGCGCCCGCAGGCTCCTGCGCATCATGCACTCCCACGAGGTGATGAAGGAGGTGTTGAAGAAAACGAGCGCGAAGCAGATCGCGGCGGACATGGGTCTGTCGCTCTCGTTGATCTACAAATGGGCGGAGCCCGCCGAGGAGGACAGCGGCAGCGGCGCGAGCAGCCCCCTCGATCGCGTGGGGCATCTCATTCGGATCACCAAGGACCCGCGGATCGCGCAGTGGGTATGCGAGCAGGCGGGTGGGTTCTACATCCGGAATCCGCAGCAGTTTCCCCCGAACCAGCCGCTGATCCCGATCACGAACGACATCGTGCAGGAGTTTGCCGACATGCTCGCGACGATCGCGACCTCGTCCGCCGACAACGTGATCACGAAGGACGAGGCGAAGAACATTCGCCGCCGCTGGGAGGAATTGAAGACCGTGACGGAAGGCTTCGTGTTGGCCGCGGAGAAGGGGAACTATTCCGCGTTGCCGCCCGCCGCGACGCCGGAGCCGAAGCCGGCTGAGAAGCGGCCGGACGCGCGCGCGTCGTCGCACTAGCGCTCCGCGGCCTACCGCGGTGAGTCGCGGGTGGTAGGGCGGCCAGTCCCTTGGCCGCCATTCGAGTGATCGAAATCGATGAGGATGATCGATCCGGCGCTGACTAGACGGCGAATGTCTCGCCGGCGGACATGACGTGAACGTTGTGGGCGGCGCGGGCGGCAAGCGCCGCGAAGGCGTGCGGATCCTGGCGGGTTTTCTCGCCGGTATTGTAGTGCATCGGGATCGCGACCTTCGGGCGGATGAGGTTCAGCGCCTCGACGGCGTCGGCCGGACCCATCGTGTAGAAATCACCGATCGGGATCATCGCGACATCGGGCGCATGCCGGCCGATCAGGGCCATGTCGCCAAACAAAGCGGTGTCGCCGGCGTGGTATACCGTCCGGCTCTCGGCGGATATCAGGTATCCGGAAGCGACGCCCATCGCGCGGTTCTGGCCGCCCTCCAGTTCGAGAGCCGAGCTATGAATGGCGGGCGTCATCGTGATCCGCCCCCACGGAAGGTTCACGCCGCCGCCCGGCATGAGATCGATCGTCTTGGCGCCTTCAGCGGCGAAGTACTCCGCCAGTTCGAAGGGGGCCACGATCGTTGCCCCATGCGCGCGGGCGAGGGGAAGGGCATCCGCGATATGGTCGCCGTGCGCGTGCGTGCAGAGCACGTAATGGCAGGGCACCTTCTCGGGCGGGACGGCGCCATGCGGATTGGTGGCGAGCCACGGGTCGATCACCAGCCGCGTGCCGGCGATCTCGAGCAGAAAGGCGGAGTGACCGAAGTAGGTGATGCGCATCGTCGTGGGAGCTGGCGGCGGAATTCAAAACGAAAGGGCAGGAGCGGCAAGGGCGGAGGAGCCACCCACGTGTTCCGACCGGAACACGCCGTGGGCTCGTTCGCCGTCGCGGCAAACGCACCGAAGGCGGGCTGACGGGACGCGGCTCGGCGAGCATGCCTCCCCCTAGCCGTTGATTGCAGGGGCCGTCGCGGATCTGGCGGCCGGCCGCAAACCCGTCAGCGCGGGACCGAGATCCGGGTCCACTCGGGCTGCAGCCACTGGCGGGCGGCTTCGACGTCCGCCGCGACCAGAGCATGGCTGGCGGGGTGCGTCCGCAGCGTGACGTCCGCCCCACCTGCCTCGAACAACCGGGCGAGGTGGGCAGGATGGTCTGCCGGCACGATCGGATCGGTCGAGCCGGCGGTGATCAGGACCCGTTTCCCCACCAGCGAATCCGGCCCGGCCGGCAGATCGAACACCACCATCGGACGGAAGAGAATCGCGGCCGTGAGGACCTCCGGCCGCAGCAGCAGCAGCGTGCCGGCGATGTTGGCGCCGTTGGACAGCCCGACTGCCACGAGACGGCCGAGGTCGATGCGATAGTGCCTCGCCGCATTCACCACGAAATCCGCCAGCGCGTGCGTTCGGGTGGACACCTCGTCTGGGTCGAACACGCCTTCCGCCAGCCGCGCGAAGAACCGGGCGGCGCCGCGCTCGTTGACGTCACCCCGCGGACTCAGCAGCGCCGAGCCAGGTGAAATCATCCGGCCGACCCGGACGAGGTCGTGTTCGTTTCCGCCCGTACCGTGCAACAGCAGGAGAGGGGGAGCATCGGGCTCCGTTCCAGGCTCGTAGAGGTGTTGGTAGGTCAATTTGGGCATGGCGGACGATTCGTGTCATCCGGAGAGTCAAAATGTTCCCGCGGGACGAGTGTCAGGCGTGCAGGATGCAATGGTGAGCGCCGGAGGCTGCGGTCTGGAAGTGGTAAGGCGCGGAGTCCCTTCCGCGCCAAAGCGATCAATGCAGGATGACGCATTCCCAAGCAGGCGGTGAAGGGACTCATCTGCCAACTCAAGCCGACCCGGGGCGGCGCGAGAGTTGCGCCGCGAACAACAATCACACGCCGTCGATCTTCCGGATCCGGGCGAGGTGCCGGCCACCCTCGAACTCGGTGGTCAGCCATTTGCGGACGATGGCGAACGCCTCGGCCTCGGTGACCGTCCGCTGGCCGATCGAAAGGACATTCCCGTCGTTGTGGGCGCGGTTCCAGTACGCCAGCTGCTCGTTCCAGCAGACGCCGCATCGGACCCCACGGACGCGGTTCGCCACGATGGCCTCGCCATTGCCGGATCCGCCGAGGACGATCCCGCGCTGGTACTCGCCGCGGGCCACCGACTCGGCGACCGGACGAATGAAGTCGGGATAGTCGCACGCGGCGTCCGAGTTGGTCCCGAAATCGCGGACCGTGTGCCCCTCCTGGAGCAGCATGGCCTTGATGGCTTCCTTGTAGGCGAAGCCCGCGTGGTCGGATCCGATGGCGATGGTGAAGGCTTGTGACGGCATGGGGAGTTAAGATGAAAGAAACAGGCGCGTTTTGCGAACGTCCTTAGTCGGCGTAGTCTTTTCAACCGCAAATTCATCCCCATGAAAGCCAAACTCGTGCTTGCTCTCGTCCTCTCGTTCGTGCTCGCCGGCTGTTCCACCGTGCAATCGCGGATTGCGCAGCACCGGACCGCATACGATGCGTGGCCACCGGGTGTTCAGCAGAGGGTTAGCGCGGGCCAGATCGGCATTGGTTTCACAATGGAGCAGGTAACGGTCGCGCTGGGACAGCCGGACTCCGCATTCGCGCGGACCACGCAGAAGGGGACGGTGACCATTTGGGGATACCACAGTCATCGGCCGCGCATTGGGATCGGCATCGGCATGGCGTCGTTCGGTCGTGGCAGCGCGGTGGGCGGCGGCGTGAGCACGTCCACCGGGGGTTACCGCGGCGAACGGATGCGGGTCATTTTCGATGCGACCGGCCGCGTGTCGCAAATCGAGCAGGCGGGGCGGTGACGTGCTGAGAAAAGGAGCCAGGAGGCGGAGGAAAGGAGCCAGGAGCAGAATCCGGAATTCAGCTGGAGTCATGCAGTGGAGAAACCACGAATGGACACGAATCGACACTAATCAGGAGCGAATGCCGAACTCCGATAAGTGGGGAACTACCATCCGTGGGTCGTTCAGAAGCATCACAGCCGATTCCTCATTCGTACGACTGACCTGCGGAATCGTGCCGAAGAAACACGATTCCCGAATACTACAAGACGCCGAAATCGATGAGATGTGGGCGCGGTGACCTCACCGCGCCGACATTGCTTTCAGCTCTGGGCTCTCAGCTCTTTGCTTCGGTGGCGGCGGGGTCGCGCTGGGTTCATTCGTGTCCCTTCGTGGTGCAACTGAGTCGTTTCCGTTAAGGATTCAGCCAGAAACCACACTGCAAAATCGTGGCGGCGCGGAGATCGTCCCGCGGCTATGATTCGAGAGCTTTCAGGACGGTGGCGGTGTCGGCGAGGTCGTCGAGCACGAGGGTGGGGGCGTGGCTCCGGAGATGATCGAGCGAATAGCCGCCGGTGGCCAAGGCGAGCGTGCGGGCGCCGATCACCTTGCCGCAGGCGATGTCGTGCGGCGTGTCGCCGATCACCCAGACGTTGGCGGCGGCAAACTCGACCCGGTGATGCTCCCGCGCGCGGCGGACCGCATGCGGGCCGAGGTCGTTCCGAAACTCGCTGTCGTCGGCGAACGCCCCGAACGGAAAGTGCTCCCAGAGTCCGTGGTGGGCGAGTTTCACCTGGGCGCCGCGGCGCATGTTGCCGGTGAGCAGACCCTGGGCGATCTGGCCGTGGGCGGCGGCGGCCCGCAGGACTTCCTGGACGCCCGGCAGCACACGGGCGTTCGGATTCGCCAGTTCCGCGGGCAGCGCGGCGACATAGCCTTCGAAGTAACGCGCGAAGTTTTCCTCCGTCGCCGGAAGCGAGAACTTGCGGAAGACCTCGCGGATGATCCAGCGGTCCGTCCGGCCGGCGAAATCGATGTCGGCGAGCGAGCCGTCGATGCCGAAGACCCGGCGCAGCGCGACCGTGAGCGCCCGCATCCCGGCGCCACCGGAGGCGATCAGGGTTCCGTCGATATCCCACAACAGGAGAATTTTCACGCGAGAAACGTCCAGCTGAACAGCTGTCGCCGCTCCGTGCAAACCCTCGCTCACGGCGGCGCCGTTCGGGCGCGCCGACCTCCGTTACCGCCGCAGCGCCGTGACGCCGATTCCGGCGACAATCAGCGCGGCCCCAACCACTTCGTGTGGCGTGAACCGTTCGCCGAAGAACAGGTATCCGCCGCCGGCGATCCCGAGCGGAACGAGGATTTGGAGCAACGAGCCCTCGCCAACGGGAAGATGACGGAATCCCGCGGTCATCGCGATCTGACCGATCGCCGCGCAGATTCCGGCTCCGATCATCAACCCGCCGGCGAGCCACGAAATGGCCTGCAGATGCAACAGGCCGGGAATGGCGCACACGATCAGGCCGTGGACGCACTGCGCCGCGAAGATCGTGGCCGTCGTTTCTCCCTCACTGTGCAGCTGACGGATGGTCACGACCACGTAGGCGCTGCCGATCGCGGTGACGACTCCGAGCAGGTCGTAAGGATTGACGCCGAAGCCACCGGCGGCGGCATCGGTCAGCAGGGCGACGCCCGCGAGCGACGCGAGGCCTCCGAACGCCAACGCCGGACGAAACGGCTCCCGCACGAGCCAGACGGCGAGCAGTGCACCGATCGCGATGTAGGTGTTGTTGATGAACGTCGCCCGGCCGGCCCCGAGATGGACGACGGTGACGTAGTAGAGCGCAACGGAGAGACCGCCGATGACGCCGCGGTCGATCAGTTTACGCCGGCGAAAAACCCGCGTGAATTGAACCTCGTGCCGATACACCACGGCGAGGAAGCCGATTCCGACCGCGAAACGCGCGCAGCTCACGAGCCAGATGTTCACCGGCTCGACGAGTCCGAGTTCCCGGATGATCAGCACGTTGGCGGTGAAGAACGCGGTCGACGCGAGCATCAGGATGATGCCGCGAACGTGTTCCCGGCGGGAAAAGCGCAGACCCAGGGCCCGATCGATCATAGCGGCGCGCCAAGGCGCGCCGGAGAAAATTCGAAGCGCACGCGGTCGTGCCTGAAAAGCCGGAACCCGCCCGAAGCGTCGGATTCGCCCGCGCCCAATGGCGTCAAGCAGCCGCGCTCATGAGCCGGATCCGGTGCCGGGCCAGGGGCCGAATCCGCTCGTTCAGTTAAAGAGACCGAGCGGAGCCCGGTCGCTCGACACGCTGTAGAACCGCTCGATATTCGGCAGCGTTCGTCCCAGATCCGATCGGGCGACACCGAGCCAGAGGGCGAGCTCGGCAAAATACTCGTCGACGGACGTGGTGGGAATCAGCCGGCCGCGTCCCGTGTCGAGCCCGTTGCCCAGCGAGAGGTCTTCCGGATACCGGCCGTAAAGCCGGCCACCCTGTTGGGGGCCGCCGACCACGAACTGATGGCCGCCCCAGCCGTGATCCGAACCGCGACCATTGCTGGAGAGCGTCCGTCCGAAGTCCGAGACGGTGAAAAGCACCACCCGGTCCTGCAGCCCAAGATTCCCGATCGCGTGCCAAAACGAGCCGACCGCCTCGCTGACGGTGCGCAGCATCGTGGACTGGCTCGCGAGAACTTCGTCGTGGTGGTCCCACCCGGCCGAGCGGACGAAGAACGTCTGGCGTCGCATCCCGAGGTTTTCCCGCGCGGCGATCGCCTGCGCGACTCCCCGCAGCCCGCGTCCCAGCACCGTCTCGGGAAACGCCGTGGTCACGCGAGGGGCGGCGTTCCAGGCGGAAAGAAACCGGTTGGCCGACGAGATCGACGTGCGGGTGAGGCTCGCGTAGGTCTGCTTGAGGAGACTCTGGTAACGCAGTTCGAGCATGCTATCGACCGCCTTCTGGAAGAAGGGTCGCGTCGGGTCATCGTAACCGCGCAGCAGTGACACCCCGTCCGGCGTGATCGAGTACGGCACGAGATTGCGCCCCGACTGGAAGACATTCGTGCCCGAGAGCGAGATGTTCATCGAGACGGCGTCCTTCTCATTCAGCGCCTGCAGCACCTCGGCCGCGCGGCCGGCCCAGCCGACACTGCCCCGGGCATCGGGCGTGGACGTCTGCCAGTGCATCACCTGGTCGGCATGGGAATAGAGGCCCAGGGGCAGGCGCGCCGTGTAGCGCTGGATGTCGGCGAGGTTGGTGCGCTCGACGAGCGTGCCCACGTTGCACACGAACGAGAGCTGGCCGGCCTGATACAGGTCGCGGATCTCCGGCATCGCGGGATGGATGCCGAACGATCGTCCCCCGCCGGCGGGATCGTTGATCTCGAGGAGATCGCCGCGCGCGAGCGCGAGATCGCCGCGGGCCCTCCGGTACCGGGCGAATTCCTCCTCCTCGCGCGGCACAAGCATGTTGTACGAGTCGTTTCCCCCGTCCAGGAACAGGCAGACGAGCGCCTTGTAGTCGCGTTCCGTTCCGAGATGCTCGGCGGCCGCGCGGCTGGTCATCGTGAGATTCAACAGCGACGAGTACATCGCGGTCGAACCCACGGCGTCGCAGTTCGGTTGTGCACCGCCGGCGGGAGCGCGGGGTGGCGAAGGTTCCACGGCGCTCATGGCGTGACGGCGAAATCCGGCGAGATCGTGACCAACTGCATCAACGATTTCACCTTTTGCTCGGGGGAGTCGGTCGCGGGCATTTCCCGCCAGGCCGTGAGGAGGATGCGCTTGGTGTCCGGCCCCAGCGCGCCGCCGGTCATCTTCACATCCAGGTGGTCGATCAGGCGGGCCGGGTCGTCGGCGAGGGCGATCTCGGCGCTGAGGTCGAGGCGCATCGCCTCCGGTCCCCCGGCGGCATCGCCGAACCCGGACGCCACCGTCTTCATGTAGTGATTGAGCGCGGTGATCGCGGTCGACGATGTCATGATCTGAAACTCCGGGCCATAGCATCCGGCCTCGGCCATCACACCCGGCGGCTGGTAATCCGGGAGGTAGAAATTGAACACGCTCGGCGAATGCAGCAGGATCTGGTTCAACGCCTCGAACGTATCGTGGTCGTTCACCTTGAAGGTGCCCGCGTCGGCGCGGGCCTGAAACGCGCGGGCGAGATTGATGTAGCGGAGGTACGGTTCCCGCAGCCGACCGGCGTCCCGGGCGTCGGAACACGTGCGCGCCTCGGGGTCGAGCAGGACGGCCTTGATCACGGCGCGCATGTCACCGCGAACCGCACGCCCGTTGTTCTGGAACGCCCCGGCCACGCGGCGGATGTAGCCCGGCGAGGGATTCGAGGTGACGAGCCGCTGGATGAGCAGCCGCCCGAAGAAGGGGCCGACGTTGGGGTGGAGAAACAGGTTGTCGACCGCGTCCTCGAGGTCGTCGAGTCCGGTCCGTCCCGGAGCGTCATCGAGCGCCGGAAGCCGGATTCCCCGCAACAGCCGTTTCTCCCCGCGGTCATGCTCGTGCTCCCACAAGGCCATCGGCACGCTGAAGTTCATCGCCGACTCGAGAAAGTCGGCCGGCCGGGTGACGCTTGCCGACGGATCCCCAAACCCGAAGCCGGTGAAGACCCGGGCGAAGGCAGTGACGACCTCGTTGTCGTAGGTCGGGATCTCGCGCCCCTCCGCATCGAGTTTGTGCGAGCCGTCATCGTTCAACTCCCAGAGGCCGATGCTAAAAAGCTGCATGACCTCGCGGGCGTAATTCTCATCCGGGAACCTCTGCAGGGCCGGATCCGGTTTCCGGTTCCGCAGATGGCTGAGATAAAAGCCCATCAGCGGGTCGACGCTGATCCACCGGAGCAGGTCCCGCCAGTTTCCGAACGCGAGCCGCGCCAGGTCGTCGTAGTACTCCAGCATTTCCCAGGGCGCGAATTCGATCGCGACCTCGGAGACGACAAAGATCTGGGTCAACGCGTAGGCAATTCGCTGCCGCAGCAGGTCCTGGCCGGTCAGGATCTGGCGCCACCAGGCATGGTGCAGCTCGAAGTGTTCGCCGGCCGCCCGCCGCGCATAGGCCTCGCGGTGGCTTAGGCTTGCTTCGCGATCGAACTGGTCGTCGATCCACGCTTCGAATCCCAGCTCCTGAACCCGCGTGATCTCCGCGGCGGTCGCGCCGAGGGTCGCCTGGTTGAGGAACCGGGCGGCATCGGCGGGGCTGGGGCGTGCGCCGGTCGGCGCTCCCAGGGATTCATGGCCGTGGTGCATCTCAGACGTCGTGTCGCGCGAACACCGGCGCGGTGAGAAATGAAACCCAGTCCCCGTCCTCGACTCTGGCCTCGAGGCTCAGTCGATGTCGTCCGGCGGGCGTCTCAATCGCGATCTTGAATCCCGGCTGCGGATTGTTGGGTTGCGGGCCGTGATGCGCGATCACCTCGGGTTCGGGCAGCCCGTAGGTGCCATGGTATTCCTGTTCGTCGACCCGGGCCCGCAGCGCCGTGACCGGCCGTCCATCCGCGGGGAAAGCCCAGCCGCGCAAGGTGAAGCCCGGCGATCGAAAGAGGCGATAGGGTGATGTATACAGGAAATAGGTGAAGACGGCGCCCGGAACCGGTGCTGGTTCAGGCCGGACCGCCGGCACCGAGCGGGCGAACCCGAGTGCCGATGCCATCCGGCGCGGCCAGGGCCGGGCGAGTTCCGCGAGCCGACGTTTGAGCTGGTCGCGTTCGTCCTCGAGCGTCGCCAGGGTGCGGACGAAGTGCTCGAGATCGCACTGGGCATCCTGCACCCGGCGTTTTTCGGCATCCCGCGCGGTTTGGAGCTCCCCGATGAGCGCGAATCTCCGGATGAGCTCCGCGTGCATCTCGTCAACATCGGCAGGTCGCGCCGGAGCAGTGGAAACAGGCTCACTCATCACGTGGGTCGCTCCTATAAGCTGTCACTTGCGCGAATCGCGCAAGCGCTTTTTGCCGCTGCAAATGTCTCCGCCGCACCGACACCATTGGCGATCCGAGCTATATTGCCCGGAATATACCGTTTGATGGCGATTCGTACGAACAGCCCAACCCGGTCGCGCGAAACTACAGCGCGTGCAAGGCGCTCTTGCTCACCGCGAGGCCGGCTTCCTTCACTGCTTCGCTCATCGTGGGATGGGCGTGGATGGTGCGCGCCAGGTCCTCGGCGCTGCCGCCGTATTCCATGTGCGTCACGATCTCGCTGATCAATTCGCCGGCATTGTGGCCCAGGATCTGCGCGCCGAGGATTCGATCGGTTTTCGCGTCGGCGATGACCTTGACGTAGCCATCCGTCGCGCCGGCGGCGATGGCGCGGCCATTCGCGGCAAAGTTGAACTTGCCGATCGCGACCGCGAGGCCCTTGGCCTTGGCGCCGTCCTCGCCCAAGCCGACGGAGGCCACCTCGGGGCTGGTATAGACGATCGCGGGCACGAGATCCCAGTTGATGTGGCCCGCCTTGCCGGCGATCCACTCCGCGACCGCGACGCCGTCCTCCTCGGCCTTGTGCGCCAGCATGGGGCCGGCGACAACGTCGCCGATCGCCCAGATTCCGGGCACGTTGGTGCGGAGGTGGGCATCGACCTTCACGCGCTTCTTTTCGTCGAGCTGGACGCCGGCCTTTTCGAGCCCGAGTCCGTCCGTGTACGGCCGCCGGCCGACGGAGACGAGCACGCGGTCGGCGGGGAACTCGAGTTTCCCGCCCTCGCGTTCGGCCGTCAGGACGCCGCCGGAGAAACCCGTCACCTTCGCGCCGGTTTCGATCTTGATGCCCTGTTTCTGGAGCAGGCGGGTGAAATTGCGGACGATGTCTTCGTCGTACGTGGCGATGATCTTCGGGAGAAACTCCACAACCGTGACGTCGCTGCCGAGTCGCGCCCAGACGGAGCCGAGCTCGAGTCCGATCGCACCGCCGCCAACGACCACGAGCCGCTTCGGCACCGCATCGAAGGCGATCGCGTGATCCGACGAGACGACGGTCTTGCCGTCGAACTTGAGAAACGGGAGCTCGACCGGCGCCGAGCCCGTCGCAATGACGATGTTCTTTGCGAACAGCTCCTGGGGAAGCCCGTTGGGGACAACGGGCTCCACCTTCACCTTGTTCGCCGCAACGAATGATGCGGCCCCCGAGACCACGGTGATCTTGCGGGCCTTGGCGAGCTGCGCGACGCCGCCGACCAGCTTCGTGACGACCTCGTCCTTGCGCTTCATCAGCTTCGCGAGATCGACCTCGACCGACGCGAGCTTGATGCCTTCGTCGGCGGCGTGGTGTTTGGCCCACGTCACGTGCTCGGTGGAATGAAGCAGCGCCTTGCTCGGAATGCACCCGACGTTGAGGCACGTGCCGCCGAGCGTCGCGCGCTTATCCACCAGCGCGACCTTGAGGCCGAGCTGGGCCGCGCGAAACGCGCACACATATCCGCCGGGACCGGCGCCGATGACGATCAGATCAAAATTGGAATCCATGGCTGCGAGAGGAGAGATCCTGAGGATTGTCGCGGAGAAGCGGGGAGAACCGAGCCCGGCGATTCGGATTTGGTGTAGGGTAGGGTCGCCTGACCCCGCCTCGATGGGTTTCGCGCGGACGGGATTTGGCGGGGTCAGGCGACCCCGCCCTACAACTTACACTCCGACCACGAGACGGGCGGGGTCTTCGATCGCCTGCTTGACCTTCACGAGGAAGGTGACGGCCTCGCGGCCGTCGATGAGCCGGTGATCATAGCTGAGCGCCAGGTACATCATCGGCCGGATCACGACCTGGCCGTTGACCGCCACCGGCCGCTCGTTGATCGCGTGGAGACCGAGGATCGCGCTCTGGGGCGGGTTGAGGATTGGGGTGGAGAGCATCGAGCCAAAGATGCCGCCGTTGGTGATCGTGAAGACGCCGCCCTCCAGATCGGGCAGCGTGATCTTGCCGTCGCGGGCCCGTTTTGCCGCGTCGGCGATGGCCTTCTCGATGTCGGCCATGCTCAGCGTGTCGCAATTCCGGACCACCGGGACCATGAGGCCCTTCTCCGTGGAGACGGCGACGCCGATATCGTAGTAGTGATTCTCGACGATTGTGTCGCCGTCGATCTGCGCGTTGACGGCGGGCACCTCGCGCAGCGCGTGGACGGTCGCCTTGGTGAAGAACGACATGAAACCGAGCTTGAGCCCGTTCTTCTTCACGAAGTCGTCCTGGTACTTCGCCCGCAGCGCCATGACCGCGGACATGTCCACCTCGTTGAAGGTGGTGAGCATCGCGGCCTCCTGCTTCGCGGCGACGAGCCGCTGGGCAATGCGCGCCCGGAGGGGCGTCATCTTGCGGCGGGTCTGGCGTTCGCCAACCCGGGCTGGTGCGGCGGGAGCAGCAGCGGCAACCGCCGCCGGTGCGGCCGGCGGGGTCTTCGGGGCTGCGGCGGCCGCGAGCACATCGCCCTTCGTGACGCGTCCGCCCTTGCCGGTGCCGGCGACGGTCGCCGGATTGACGCCGGTTTCAGCGGCGACGCGTCGAACAGCGGGCGACTGGGCCAGCGCCTCCGCCGCCAGTTGCGTGCCGGGAGCGGGGTAGGGATTCGGCAAGACCGAAGTCGGCGTGCCGGATTTGCCGGCGGCGGTGGTTGGCGCGTCGGCCGGGGAGGCGACGGTGGGTGTCGACGCGCCGGCCGAGACGCTCGTGTCGATGCTCGCGACCACCTGGCCGATCTTGACTTCGTCGCCTGCGGCCACCTTGAGCGCGATCCTCCCGGCCGCTTCGGCCGTGCCCTCCGAAGTGATCTTGTCCGTTTCCAGTTCGAACAGCGGCTGGTCCTTTTTGACGACGTCGCCGTCGTTGACGTGCCATTTGGCGAGGATGCCGGACGTGATGGATTCACCCATCGGCGGGATTTTGACTTCGATCAGGGGCATGATGTGAGCGGCTTGGGAGAGTGGCGGAGGCGGGTGGCGCGTCAGGTTGGGATGGGTTTATCGCGGTCGATGGCGGAGGCCGCGAGTGCAGAATGGCTGACTCGGATCGCCGGCACGGTCCTACAGGGTGAACGCGTCCTTCAGGAGCGCGGCGAGTTCGAGCTTGTGGAGTGCGAGCGAACCGACGGCCGGCGAGGCCGACGCGTCCCGGCCGGCGTAGAGCGGCTTGCGGCCGAAGACCTCCTCCAATTGCGGCGCGATCCAGGACCAGGCGCCGTTGTTGGCCGACTCCTCCTGGGCCCAGACCACCTTCGCCTCGCCGTACTTGCGGGCGATTTCCGCCAGGCGCTTCCGGTGCAGCGGGTAGAGCTGTTCGATCCGGACGATCGCGGCGTCGGACACCTGGTGTTTCGTGCGGTAGTCGAGCAGGTCGTAGTAAACCTTGCCCGAGCAGAGGATGATCCGTCCGGGGGCCTTGATTTCGGCCGGGAAGGCCGTGCGGCTGCCGTGTCCGGGCGGCGAATACGTCGGGTCGTCGATGATCTCCTGGAAGGTGCCGTTGGCCAGGTCGTCGATCCGTGAAACGCAGCCGGGATGACGGAGCAGCGACTTTGGCGCCATCACGATCAGCGGTTTCTGGAATTCGCGCTTCATCTGCCGGCGCAAGGCGTGGAAGAAATTGGCCGGAGTGGTGAAGTTCGCGACCTGGATGTTGTCCTCGGCGCAGAGTTGGAGGAAGCGCTCGAGCCGCGCGGAGGAGTGTTCGGGCCCCTGGCCCTCGTAACCGTGGGGCAGGAGCAGCACGAGTCCGCTCGTGCGCTGCCACTTCGACTCGCCGCTGGCGATGAACTGGTCGATCACGACCTGCGCGCCGTTCGCAAAGTCGCCGAACTGCGCCTCCCAGACGCAGAGCAGGTTCGGATAGTCGAGGGAGTACCCGTAGTCGAAGCCGAGCACGCCCGCCTCGGAGAGGAGCGAATTGTACACGCAGAACACCGCCTGGTCCGGGGCGAGGTTCTTCAGCGGCGTGAAGGTGGCCTGCGTCTCCATGTCGTGCAGCACGGCATGGCGGTGGCTGAACGTGCCCCGCTCGCAGTCCTGGCCGCTCAACCGGACCGGCACGCCTTCGAGCAGCAGCGTGCCGAAGGCGAGCGCCTCGGCAAAGCCCCAGTCGACCGGGCCGCCTTCGCGGTGGGCCTGCGCCCGGGCGTCGAGGAAGCGCTTGATCTTCGAGTTCAGCTTGAACTCGGCCGGGACGGCGGTGAGCCCGCGGACGACCTGGTCGAGCAGTTCCGGCGCGACCTTCGTCACGACCGGCTTGAAATGGTAATCCGGCTGGAAGACGGCGGTCGATCCGACGAACTTCCGCTGCTCGATCGCGGCGGCGCGCTTGGCGCTCTTGGCGGTTTCGGCCGCCTTGGCCTTTTCGAAATTCTTCTCGAGCGCCGCCGTGTATTCGGCGCGGATCGCCTCCGCCTCCGCCTCGGACATCGATCCCTCGGCGATCAGCTTGCCGCTGAACACCGTCGAGATCTGCGGGTGGGCGGCAATCTTCTTGTAGAGTACCGGCTGCGTGAAGGCGGGCTCGTCGGTCTCGTTGTGCCCGTGCCGGCGGTAGCAGTACATGTCGATGACGACGTCGCGGCCGAAGCGCTCGCGAAACTCGAGCGCGAGCCGGGCGACCATGCAAACCGCCTCGGGATCGTCACCGTTCACGTGAAAGACCGGCGCCTCGATCATCTTCGCCACGTCCGTGCAGTAGCGCGTCGAGCGCGCCTCGTCCGGTTCCGTGGTGAATCCGATCTGGTTGTTGATGACGAAGTGGATCGTCCCGCCGGTGCGATAGCCCGGCAGTTGGGAGAAGTTGAGCGTCTCGGCCACGATGCCCTGGCCGGCGAACGCCGCGTCGCCGTGCACCAGCAGCGGGAGCACGCGCTTGCGGGTCTCGGTGTCGCCCCGGATCCGCTGGCGCGCGCGGGCCTTGCCCTCGACGACCGGGTTGACGATCTCGAGGTGCGACGGGTTCGCCGCGAGCCGGATCTCGACCTTCCGGCCGGCGGTCGTGTCGAGCACCGCCTCATAGCCGAGGTGGTATTTGACGTCCCCGTCGCCGCCGACGGCGTCCGGGATGTAGTTCTCCGAAAACTGTTCGAACAGCACGTCGAAGGACTTCCGCATCACGCTCGTGAGGATGTTCAGCCGGCCGCGGTGGGCCATGCCCATGACGATCTCCTCGAT
Source organism: Opitutaceae bacterium (assembly GCA_035545515.1). GTDB lineage: Bacteria > Verrucomicrobiota > Verrucomicrobiia > Opitutales > Opitutaceae > ER46. The sequence continues at coordinate 5,481 of DASZYH010000271.1, read as the reverse complement.
GCCAACCTGGGGGCCGTGCTCGACGATCGCGTCGACCGCCGCCACGAGCGTCTCGCCGCCCTCCAGGGAGAAACGCTTCTGACCGACATAGCGCGTGTGCAGGAACCGCTCGAAGAGCTCGGCCTTCACCACGCGGCGGAGGATCCGGGTCTTTTCGGGTTTCGTGAAGTTCGGCTGGTTGCGACTGGATTCCATCCGCTCCTGGAGCCAGGTGCGGACATCCACGTCCTGGATGTGCGTGTACTCCACGCCGACGTGGCCGCAGTAGGTGAGGCGGAGCTGCGCCAGCACGTCACGCAGTTTCATCTGGCCACCGCCCAGATAGGTGCCGACGTCAAACGACGTATCGAGGTCTTCCTCCCGGAGATCGAACTTGTCCAGCGAGAGCTTCGGGTGCGCCGGCGGGGCGTCGTTCAACGGGTCGAGATGGGACTCGAGGTGTCCGATCGACCGATACGTGTTGATCAGGTGGTGGACACGCGACTGCTTGAGGCTGTCGATGATGGGAGCCGTTGCCGCCGTTTCCCCACCGGAGACAAGGGCGAGCGCCGCGGACGGGGAGGCGCCGTTGGTTCCAAGGCTGAAGCCCTGGAAAAACGCGCGCCAGGTCGGGTCGACCGAATCGGGATTCTGCAGCCACCGCTCGTACGCCGCGTCGATGATCGCGGCGTTCGCACGGGTGGAAACGGTGGAACGGTTCATGGATGTGGAAAAGGAAGCAGGATAAGATAAATGCACAAGCGCCAGGCGACGGAAGCGGCCTTGCCACTCGGCGAGCCATTAGGAGAACGATCAGCGGAGCAGGGCGGGCTCGCCCACACAAGCCGCGGAATCGCTGATGCCAGAGATTGCAATCGCCCTTAACGTCGATAACGACCGACATAAGTTTGTCCCCGGATCTCCCATGCAAGCCCAGCTAAAAGCCTCCCTGATTTCCCTGCTGTCCGCCATCAAGGCATCTGATGGCCAGGGGATCGCGACGGAGATGGCGCGACTGGACGACCTGCTGGCGCAGGGGCGAGCCGGGCTGCCGCCGCAGCTCGTTCATTTTCTCGAGAATCGAAGCTACGCCAAGGCGCTGACGTATCTGGGTGGGGATACGGACATTCCCGTGGGCCGATGCGGTGGAAGGGAGCAGCGGGCCTGATGCCCCGCGGTGAGCGGGCGACAAACCGCCGATTCATGAACGGTCCGCCGCCGAACGAGGTGCGCATTCCATGAGCAAGGAGAGACTCCCGACGACTGGCGGCGAGAACCTCGCCCAGAATCCGTTTGCGGCGCTGAGCAGCGCAGGGTTGCCGGCGGCCGCGCCGACGCCCACGCCGGCGGCGCAGGCACGTCCGGCTCCGGCTGCGCCGGCCCCCAGTTCGAAGAACCGGGGCCGCGTCGACGTCCGGCGCGAGACCGGCGGGCGGGGTGGTAAGACCGTCACGGTGGTGACGGGCTTTGTCGGGATCGGGCTGCCGGAGAAGGAACAACTGGCGAAAAAAATGAGGGCGGCCTGCGGTTGCGGCGGCACGGTGAAGGAAGGGAACATCGAAATCCAGGGCGACCAGCGCGAGACGGTGGCGCGCATCCTGAGCGAGGCCGGGTTCCGGCCGGTGTTCGCCGGCGGTTGACCGCGACGCCGGCAGCGGAGTGCGAAGACACTGAGACTGCGGCTCGCGCGGTGGTCACCGCGCCCACAACTGATCGATGCCGCCTGGGACAGAGGGGCAACTTGGTTTTTAGCATGATGCCTCCGTGTGGCGCGGAAGGGACTCCGCGCCCTACCGTGAAGGAGGCTGACTCCATGCGGTAAGGCGGCCAGCCTGCCCTTCGTGGCGCTTGGGCGAAGGAGGGTCCCCTGGCCGCCGGATGGAGTTTGCTACTGACGAGTCCGCTTCCGGTTGCATGCTCGGCCGCGATGCGCAAATCGGTCCTGCCCCTGGCCTTGTGCTTTCTGGTTTCGTTCGTTGCGTTGACTGCCCGCGAGCGGCTCCCAATCGATTACTTCGCGCGAACGCCGGACACGTCGGGCGCGAAACTATCGCCGGACGGCCGGTATTTCGCCTTCGTACGCGAATACCTCGGACATCGCACGCTTCATGTAAGCGCGATCGACAAGCGTGAAACGACGCGGATCCTGCTCGGCCCGGCGCTGCTGGCAAACGGCGCGGACAAGGATGTCGCGGGTTTCAGCTGGGTCAGCGGGCACCGGCTGATCATCACCACGTCGGTTTGGGACATGCTGTATGGCGTGCTGGCGGTGGATAGCGACGGCCGGAATGCCGTTCCGATCAGCGGCTATGAGGATGAGCGCGTGGGTCTCAACGAATCGAAACTCTTCAACCGGGAGGTGATTCATCGCTTCTTCGATGCGGACCAGAGGGTGCTGATGCTGGACCGGCACGAAGACACGCCGGGATCGGCCAATCGCCCGGACGTCCTGCTCGTCGACACATCGACCGGGATGTCGAGCCTGCTGCTCAAGAATCCGGGCGAGGTACGCGCCTGGCTGACCGACGCCAATGGCGTCGTTAGACTCGGCATCCTGTCGCATGGCGAGTTGTCCGGTGCCATCTATCGCGACAGCGAGAAGGCACCGTGGCGGACCATCCTGCCGCTGAAACGCCGGCGTGAACTTCGACCGGTGGGATTCGAGTCGACGACGAACCGCGTGTTTCTGCAGTCGATGACGGAGGACAAGCGCTGGACGGTTTTCCCGATGGATCCGGAAACGGGGGCGATCGGCGGTCCGATCCTTTCCGATCCGGAGTACGATATCCTCCCGCAGCATTTCGTGCCGGCGATCGACGGCCACGCATTGTGCTCCCCGATCTTCTCGCCGAAGACGGACGCGCTGCTTGGGCTGCGTTACGTGACGGACGCGCCCCGCGTGCGTTGGTTTGATCCGGGCTTCGCGCGGATGCAGTCGGCGATCGACCACCTGGCGCCGAACACGGTCAATCTGCTGGTCGATATTTCACGAGACGGAAAGCGGATGCTGTGGTTCGGTTATTCGGACCAGAACCCGGGCGGGTATTACCTGGCGGATCTGGCGCAGCACACGGTCGGGCCGCTCGCCCGCACCTGCTCCTGGGTTAAGCCGGACGAGATGGCGCAGATGCTGGCCGTAAAGTACCAGGCGCGGGACGGATTGCTGATCCACGGATTTCTCACGGTCCCCGTCGGACACCAGCCGAAGGGCCTGCCGCTGGTGGTGATGCCGCACGGCGGACCCTGGGTGCGCGATGTCTGGGGGTATGATCCGTTCGTCCAACTGCTCGCGAACCGCGGATATGCCGTGCTCCAGATGAACTATCGTGGATCGCCCGGATACGGCGAAGAGCTGTATGCGAACGCAAAGCGGGAGATTGGCGGCGAAATCCAGGATGACATCGAGGATGCGACGCGGTGGGCGATTGCGGCCGGGGTGGCGGATCCGAAACGGATCGCGATTTGCGGCGCAAGCTACGGCGGGTATTCGGCGTTGTTCGCACTCGGCCACAACCCGGACCTCTATCGTTGCGGCATTTCCCTCGGCGGCGTGACCGACTGGCCTGCGATGTACCGGAAGAGCGATGTGGCCGAATACAAGCAGGCGCTTCAGTACTGGCGCGAACAAATCGGTGATCCGTCAAAGGACCTCGAGCGGCTGAAGGTCATCTCCCCGGTGAATTTCCCCGAGAAGATCGTGGCCCCGGTGCTCATCATCCAGGGCAAGGAAGACCGGCGGGTGCCGACCGACCAGGCGCGACGGATGATCGCGGCGCTGGAGAAGGCCGGACACAAACCGGAAAGCCTCTTCCTCTCCGGAGTCGGCCACAATTTCGGCAAGGAAAAGAGCCGCGTTGAAATCTATCAGACGGTTACGCGGTTTCTCGAAGCGAACCTGGGCCCGGGCGTGGACTGACGACCGCCCGCCCGACTTATGCGGCCAGGCCCGCGGAGAGGGCGAGCGCGGCCTTGGCCCGGTTTAGGATGTACAGATGGTAGCCCGGAACGCCTTGCGCCAGGAGGTCGCGAATCTGGGTCAGGGCCCAGTCGATGCCAACGGATTCGACCACCTCGGCGTGATCGGCGGCGGCTTCCAGGCGCTTGATCAGCGTGGCCGGCAGGGTGGCGCCGCAAAGCGATGTGAAGCGCTGAATCTGTTTCAGCGAGAGGACGGGCATGACGCCAGGGACGATCGGCACGTGAATGCCCGCGGCGCGGCACTTTTCGACGAAGCGGTAATACACGGCGTTGTCGAAGAACAGCTGGGTGGTCACGAACGCCGCGCCCGCGTCGACCTTGCGTTTCAGGTTCGCAAGGTCGCTCTCGGGGGACGGCGCTTCGGGGTGCTTCTCGGGATAGCCGCCAACACCCAGGCAGAGCCCGGGTTGACGGGCCTTCAGCAGGGAAACGAGTTCGTTGGCGTACCGCAGCCCGTCGGGCGCCGGACTGAACTCGGAAGCGCCCTTCGGAGGATCGCCCCGGAGCGCCATCACGTTTCGGAATCCGCTGGCATGGATCCGATCGGCAACGTCCGCCAATTCGGTGCGGGAATGGCCGACGCAGGTCAGGTGGGGCATGACGGTGAACCCGAGTTCGTCCTTGAGCAGCGTGCTCACCTGCGCGGTGCGGTCGCGCGTCGTTCCACCGGCGCCATAGGTCACGGACACGAAATCTGGATTCATCGACCGGAGCGCCGAGGCGGCCGCGCGCAGGGCCGCGACGCCGGCGTCGTCCTTCGGGGGGAAAAACTCGAGTGAGCGCAACGGGCGTTGTTGCGTGAAGAGGTCGGAAATGGGTCGATCGGGAACCATGAGACGCATCAACGCATATGTAATCGTTGATACGTGTAAAGCACCATCGCGAAGCCGACGCCCGCGGGGGGCTTCGGGCGAGGGGAGCACCCCGTGGTACGCGCGGGAGGCGCGAGCAAAAAAAGGCGGGCCGAAGCCCGCCCTGGGTCATTTTTTGGCCGGTTCCGGCCCGCTCGGCGCGGCCGGTTTGGCGGCGTCGGGTTTCGGGGCGGTCGGTGGCGTGGCAGGCGGCGTGGGCGCCGGCTCGAACAAATCGGCCGGTTTCTGCGGCAAGGACGTGAAGATGTAGTCGCCGACCTGGAAGGCGCGTTTCTGCATCAACCCGTTCACGGGGGCCGAGCTGTCGCTGCTTGTCACAAAGGCGAATACCGGGCCGGCCGGAATCGTGTCGTACTGGGGCGTCACCGGTTTCGGCGCCGTCTGCTTGTCCGCGCCCTTGGCTTCCTTCTTTGCCAGGTCCTCGACGGAGCCCATGGCGGTGGGTCCGGTCTTCCCCTCCGTCGGCGGCTTCAGCTTCTTTTCCTCCGGCTTCCGGCCCATCGCGATCGTGTACGTCTTGCCGTCGAAGGTCGTGAGCTTGACGACACGTTCATGCGCCTTCGCCGCGGCCACGTTCGGATCGGTGAGCGCGTTGGTGTCCGTGAACCGCAGGTTGTCGACGTTGCTCAAAAGCGAGGACACCGCGTCGACC
>DASZYH010000270.1:0-12848 GCA_035545515.1 Opitutaceae bacterium | reverse complement strand
AAATCGTAAGATTTTGGCCCTCCGGTGCCCGCACCACCCCGTTTCAATATGTGTCGATTCGTGTCCCTTCGTGGTTTCCAACCCGGATTGGTTTTTTCTCACTTTGCGAAAAACGAAGTGTCTCGCGAAGGATGGGAAGGATTCGAAGGAACTCTCGCGCGGTGAGGTCACCGCGCCTACAACCGATCGAGTCCCGCGCGGTCGTTCGCAGGGCCTCACGGACGTGATCCGCAGGTGTCGCGCGAGGTCTCTCGCGAGTGATCCAGAGAGGTCCGAAACGTGCGCCACGAGCAAAGCGCAAGCGGTGTCTCAGCAAAGGTCGCGAGGTTAATGTCCGAATCCGGCCGGTTTTAGTGTCCGAATCCCCATTCGGACATTACCGCATTCAGCTCATTATCAATGTCCTATCTGGCATTCGGACATTAAAACGGCCTGTTCGGACATTAAACCGCCGCTATTTTCAGACCCCTGTTTTCCCGGGTTTAATGTCCGAATGCGGGTGACCAACCCGTCGGTTTGGAGCCCAAAATGGCAGGTGGTGAGCGACGCGTTTGGCGCAGATGTCGCAACCGGTCGGCGATGGCAGAAACATTTGCCGTGCATTCTCAAGCGACAGCCGGAACGCGCCGATAAGCAGGCTTCCCACGGGCAATGTTTCGACCGGTCACGCACGCATCCCACATGCACCTGCGCGGCGCCTTCATGGCGCTGGCGTGCACGATTTTATTCGTCCTGATGGACACACTGCGCGCAGAGAACGCGCGCCCTGTTGCACCGATTCGCCCACCCGCCGCCGCGCAAACCGCAACCGGCGCCCGCCGCGCCGATGCAGCCGGAAATGCAGCCGCCCATGGTGTCCTCGCGCGGCCGCGCGTCTCGTTGGCGGTGCCCATGGCGGTGACCGTTCCGCGCGCGGCACTCGCATGGGAACTCGGCGCGTTCGGCGCGATGGGCATGTGCATCGTCCTCGTCCTGCAGTGCGCCTGGTCGCAGCGCCGCCAAACGCGGCATCTGGAACGGGTGGTCAGCAAACGGACAATGGAACTGCAGGAATCCAACGGGCAGCTCCGACATCAGATCGACGAAACCAGTCGCACGGCGGAGGCTTTGCGCGCGAGCGAGCAGCGTTACCGCGACCTAGCGACAGAGCTCGATCGCCGGATCGCGGAGCGGACCGCCGAGCTCCGGGCGCTGAACCAGGAACTCCAGCAGCGCGAAGTGCTGTTCCGCCTGATCTTTGAGCACGCGCCCGTGGGAATCTTCTGGAAGCGGGCCGATCTTGGCCAGGGATATCACTTCAATCCGACGTTCGGCCGGATCACCATGCTGGGCGGCAGCACGCTGTCCCATTTCACGCTCCCGGACCTGCTCGTCCACCCGGACGATGCGTCCCCATTGGCGGAGTCGCGGCGGCGGATGGGCAGCGGCGCGGTGGAAAGCTACGGCCTGGAGTTGCGACTGCTCCTGCCCGACGCGCGGGTGGTCTGGACCTCCCTCTCCGCCACGATCGTCCGCGACGAAACCGGCCGGATCACGCAGGAAATCGGGATCATCGAGGACATCACCGCGCGCAAGCGGGCGGAGAAGGAACTCGCCCAGAGCTACAAGGATCTCGTGGAGACATCGCGCCGCGCCGGCATGGCGGAAGTGGCGACCGGTGTGCTGCACAACGTCGGCAATGTCCTGAACAGCGTGAACGTGTCCTCCACGCTGGTTGCGGAAGAGATCCGGAACCTCCGGGTCGAGAGCCTTGGCAAGGTGGCCGGACTCCTCGCCGAGCATGCGCCTGACCTGGGTGAGTACATCACGCGCGATGCGAAAGGGCGGCTGGTCCCGCAGTTTCTCAGTTCGCTGGCCGAGCAGTTGACGGCCGACCGGCAGCGAATCCTGCAGGAGCTGGATTCGATGCAGACGTACATCAACCACATCAAGGACATCGTCACGACCCAGCAGGAGTACGCGATGGTCGTCGGCGTGGTTGAAGCGGTCAATCCCGCGGCGCTGATGGACGATGCGCTGCGGATGAACGCACCGACGCTGTCGCGGCACGACGTGAAGATTGTGCGGGAGTTCCTGCCGGCGCCGGATGTGCGGGTGGAAAAGTCGAAGGTGCTGCAGGTGCTGACCAATCTCATCCGCAATGCCGACCGTGCGTGCGCGGACACCGGGCGGCCGGACCGGATGATCGTGGCGGCGATCGAACCCGACGGCACGGACCGAGTCCGGATGATCATTCGCGACAACGGAGTTGGCATTCCGGAGGCGAACCTGTCCCGGATCTTTGCGCACGGGTTCACCACCCGCTCGGACGGCCACGGATTCGGATTGCACGCGAGCGCGATCGCCGCGAGGGCGATGAGCGGTGCGCTGAAAGCGCACAGCGACGGACCTGGCCGCGGCGCGACCTTCGTGCTCGAACTGCCGGTGGCGCCGCTGCGAACAGCGACGGGATCGACCGGGCACACGACGCAGCCCTGGTCCGACAACCCGCGGGTTGAAACGACGGCATAGGGGCGGGTTGGTGTGATGATGTAGGCGGGGTGAATTCCTCGGCCAGGTCGGCCGGCCGATAATGTCGGCAGGGGTGGCCTCACCCCGCGAGGCATGGGAAACGCGGGTCGCAGGAGAACCACAGATCGACACAAATGGCCGGCAGATGGAGCCCGCTGTCCCCAGCGGGCTGGTCAGGGACGGGCAACGCGATGAGGACATCGCGTTCCACCTGAGGGTACATTCGGCAGGTACTTCTCGTGCCTTTTCGTGCTTTTCGCGGCCATGACTTCGGGGGCTTTCTCCGCGCTCTCCGCGGCTCCGCGTGAGCCCTGTTTGGGAGCCTCAATCCAGCTCACGCGGAGACCGCGGAGACGCGGAGGAGATGTGGGACGACGCGGAGAGTCCGGGGACTTTTGCGGTGCGGACATTCTGCCTCGCGCGGTGAGGTCACCGCGCCTAAAACGGAGTGAATTCCGCGGACGGGGCGCGCTGGCCGCTGGTAGGGCGCGGAGTCCCTTCCGCGCCGGGTCGGCTGGAGGGGGAGGCATGGCCGAATTGATGGCGGCCAAGGGACCCTCCTTCGCCGAAGCGCTACGGGCGCGAAATAAGGCAACATCGGACAAGAGGCGGCCACGGGACTGGCCGCCCTACCCTGCAAGGTTGTAGGCGGGGTGACCTCACCCCGCGAGGCGTGGCGGACGCATATTCCCGCGCGGTGGGGGCACCACGCCTACAAAATGATCCAATTCCTCCGCGGGCGGGCGCGCGGTGAGATGTCACCGCGGCTACAGCGGAGTGGATTCCTCTCTGCGGGCCCCTGAGCCTCAGTGGGCGGGGCCCCAGTGCTTCGTGAAGGGGTAGTAGACGAACAGGGGGCGGCCGACGACGTCCTTGGCGGGGACGAAGCCCCAGTAGCGGCTGTCCTCGCTGTTCCCGGAATTGTCGCCCATGGCGAAATAGCGCTCGGGCGGAACGGTCACGACGTCGCCGACGCCGAGGTAGCCATGATTGAAATAGCCGCGGTATTTCCCGGTCCGGTGATTGTTGGCGTCGAACGCCTCGGAACCGCTGATCGGCGCGCCGTTGCGATACAGCATCGGCTCGCGCACCTGCAGCTTGTCGCCCGGCCCGCCGACGAGCCGCTTGATGTAGTACTGCTGGATCTGATCGCCGGTGCGGGGATCCCGCATGTACACGCTGTGGATGTTGTCGGTGCGGAAAACAAACCCCTGCCCGACCTTCGGCGGGAAGAACTGGTAGGTGAACCGGTCAACGAAAAGCTGGTCGCCGGTCAGAATGTCGAACGAGAGAAACGGCTTGCCCCGCTGCGCGTGCAGGTCGAGCGGCACGTCGCGAATCGTGCCCATCCCGTCGCTCGCCAGCTCGGCATCCTGCGCCAACTGTAAGGCGGTCAGGCCCGTCGCCTCCTGGAACGCGTTGTCGAAGTCGAAATCCTCCGGGACGCGCAGCTTCACGGGCGCGCCATTCACGTGAAACGTGTACTCCCGGACCGTCGTGGGAATGACCAGCCATTTCCGCCCCGGCTTCGACTCGAAGTAGATCCGTCCCGTGCCGCGCTGCACGGGCACCGAGACCATCCCGGTGTCGGGCGCGATCATCTCGCGGCGCTGGGCGCCGAACGCCAGGAACCGTCCCACCTCAGCGAGCCAGCCGGGCGTCGAGGCCGGCGTCTTCCACACCTCGGCCGTCATGCCGTTGTACGTCGGCCACATCGAGTTCGTCGGGATCTTGAACGGCTGGACGAAATACGTGCGGATGCCGAGGATCACGATCGCGGCGACGAGGAAAAATTCGACGTTCTCCACCAGCGCGGTCTTCGGGTAGATCGCTCCGCCCGTCCGGCGCAGGACCTCCTCGAGCCGTTCGATTGCGAGTTTCAGCTTCTCGGCTCCGGCGCGTTCCTTCACCAGCGTCCGCAGGCCCGCGACCTGGCCCTGGAGTTCGGCGAGTTCCCCCGGCGGCAGGACGTCGCGGCGGAAATGATACACCTTCTGCGCGAGCTCGAGCCAGTTGGCCGCGTTCTCGCGCATCCGTTTCTCCTGGGATTTGAGGAAGCCGAACATGGGAAGAAAAACGCTGAAAATCTGAAAACCTGAAAGGCTGAAATCGTGGGAATCGCGTCTTCCGGGGTTGGGCGGATTTCGACGTTGGTCAGCACGAACGCGGCATCTTCAACGGCGATGGGTTCGGCTCTTCACGTTCCGCCATCCGCATTCCGCAATCCGGAATCGCATCAGGAGTGGTTCTGGAGGACCTTGATGAAGGCATCGGGCGGGATCGAGACCTTGCCGATCTGCTTCATCTTCTTTTTGCCCTCCTTCTGCTTCTCGAGGAGCTTCCGTTTGCGGGAAATGTCGCCGCCGTAGCATTTCGCGGTCACGTCCTTCCGCATTTCGCGGACGTTGTCGCGGGCGATGATCTTGCCGCCGATCGCGGCCTGGATGGCGACCTTGAACATCTGCGGCGGGATGATCTCCGCGAGGCGCTCGCACAGTTCTCGTCCCTTGCTCTCGGCCTTTTCGCGATGGACGATGCTGGCAAACGCGTCGACCGGGTCGCCGTTGATCAGGATCTCCATCTTGACCAGGTCGGAGGTGCGGTAGGCGCCGAGCTCGTAATCCATCGAACCGTAGCCGTGGGTGATGCTCTTCAGCCGGTCGTTGAAATCGACGAGGATTTCATTGAGCGGCAGCGTACACTTCAGCATCACGCGATTCATGTCGAGCGTGTCGGTGTGATCGCACGTGCCGCGCTTCTCCATGACCAGGGCGAGGATGTCGCCCATGCTGTCGTTCGGCAGGATGATCGACGCGACGATCGTGGGCTCGCGAATCTCGAGGATCGTGCCCGGATCGGGCAGGTTGACGGGATTGTCCACCTCGAGCATTTCCCCGGAGTGCGGCACGACATGGTAGACGACACTGGGGTACGTCGAGATGATCTCGACGTCGTGCTCGCGCCGGATCCGCTCCTGGATGATCTCCATGTGGAGCAGCCCGAGGAAGCCGCAGCGGAAACCGAAACCGAGTGCGACCGAACTTTCGGAGGAATAGACGAAAGCCGAGTCGTTCAACCGCAGCCGACCGAGCGCCGCCTTCAGCTTCTCGTAATCGGCGCTCTCCAGCGGGTAGAGGCCGCAGAACACCATCGGGCGGACTTCCTTGTAGCCCGGGAGCATCTCGGTCGCGGGCTTGTTGGCCAGCGTGATGGTGTCGCCAATCTTGATGTCGGCGGTGCTCTTGATGTTGGAGACGACGTAGCCGACATCGCCGGCGCCGAGCACGTCGACCTTCTCCATCTTCGGGGTGAACACGCCGACCTCCTTCACCTCCGATTTGACGCCGTTGCTCATCAGCAGCATCTGGTCGCCCGCCTTGATCGCGCCGGAGAAGACGCGCGCGTAGGAAATCACGCCGCGGTACGAATCGTACAATGAATCGAATACGAGCGTGCGCGTCTGCGGAAACTCGGTCCAGCGCGGCGGCGGGATGCGCTGCACGACGGCCTCGAGGATGTCCTGGATGCCGATGCCGGACTTGCCGCTGGCGAGAATCGCCTCCTCCGCCGGGATCGTGAGGATGTCCTCGAGCTGGCGGGTGCAGAGCTCGAGGTTGGCGCTCGGCAGGTCGATCTTGTTGATGACCGGGATCACGCGGAGCTTCTGGCCAAACGCCAGGTGCGCATTCGCGACGGTCTGGGCCTCGACCCCCTGGGCGGCGTCGATGAGGAGGACGGCGCCCTCGCAGGCGGCGAGACTGCGCGAGACCTCGTACGAGAAGTCCACGTGGCCCGGCGTGTCCATCAGGTTCAGCTTGTAGACCTGACCATCACGCGCGTGGTAATGCATCGTGACGGGATGCGACTTGATCGTGATGCCGCGCTCCTTCTCGAGATCCATCGCGTCGAGGTGCTGGTCGGTCATGACGCGATGCTCGACCGTGTTGGTGTATTCCAACAGCCGGTCGGACAACGTCGTCTTGCCGTGGTCGACGTGGGCGATGATGCAAAAATTTCGGGTGAGCGCAGCGGACATTACCGGAATTCGATCTGGGATCCCGCGAATGCACGCCGATCGGCGCCAATCACAACTGCGGGACCACGATGTGGGTGAAAGTGCCGGACGGGACGAAGCGGCGGAGCCGCACGTCGGGACCGGAGAGACGAACTACGGCGCAGGAAGGTCATCGCGGTGCGACCTCAGACGGCCTGCAGGTCGGCGTACTCGGCGAAGGACCTGACCGGCCAGGATTTCTCGGTGCGCCGCGCCAGACCGGCGAGGACGCCGCCGGGCCCGAATTCCCAGAATTCGCGGGCGCCCGCAGCGGCCGCGGACCGCATGCATTCCTCCCATCGGACGGACGAGACGACCTGTTTGACCAGCGCGGCCTTGATCGCCGCCGGATCGCTGACTGCCTGACCCGTGGTGTTCGTGAAAACCGTAAAGCGGGGCACCGCGAACGGGATCGGCTCGAGGAAGGCCGAAAACGCGGCGCGCGCCGGTTCCATCAAACGGGAATGGTAGGCGCCGGCGACGTTGAGCGGCATGACCTTCTTCATCCCGCGCTCTTTGGCGGCGGTGACGGCAGCGCCGACCTTGGACTTTTCGCCGGAGACGATGATCTGTCCCGGGGCGTTGAAGTTGGCGGCCTCGATGTCGAATTCGCGGCAAAGGTCCTGAACCTTCGCGGGTTCCTCGCCGACGACCGCGGCCATGCCGCCGGTCGTCTGCTCGCACGCCTGCTGCATGAGCCGGCCACGTTCCGCGACGATCCTGAGCCCGGTCGCGAAGTCATAAACCCCGGCGGCGCAATAGGCCGTCAGTTCGCCCAGGCTGAGCCCCAGGGCATGGGTCGGCTCGCCGGCGGGCAGTTTTCCCAGCTCCTTGAGCGCGGCAACGAGGGCAATTCCGTGAACGAAGAGGGCCGGCTGGCAGACCTTGGTCTGCGTGAGATCGGCCTCGGGACCCTCGAAACTCGCCTTTTCCAAGTCCCAGCCCAGCACGGAGTTGGCCTCAGCGTAAAGCGCACGGGCCGCCGCGGAGTTTTCGGCGAGCGACTTGCCCATGCCGACCTTTTGGGCGCCTTGCCCTGCGAATAGGAATGCCAATGCCATCGTGAAAACACGCGAGACAATCGGCCGCCCGCTGGAAATCCAAGCCCTAAAAACGCTTCAGCGGTTTGAAGTACTTGTCGTCCGGATCCGGTTTCGCGAAGTCCGGAATGTTGGACTTGTCCTGCTCGGGTGGCGGGGGTGGCGGGGCAAAAACGGGCGCCGGCGGCGGCGGAATCGCGGAAGCGGCGGGGGCGGCAGCGGAGGCGGTGAAGGAGGACGGATCCGGTGCGTTCAACGCATCGACATACGGGTTGTCGGGCGGCGGCGCCGCGGAGTTCAAAGCCGGGTTGGACGCCGACAGTGCGGAAAGGTCGATGCCCCCCAAGACGGAGGTGGAGTCGCCCGGGACAGCGGCGGCGGCGGACGTGGCGGAGTCCGAAACGGAGGACTTGTCCGGCGTCTCGACCGTGCGCCGGAGCAACGCGTAGTCCCGCGGGGACATCCAACCGGACATGAACTGCGCGAGGGGGTTGGCCCCGGGCGCGGCCGGCGTCGATCCGGACAGCGCCGAGTCGGAAGAACGGGAGTCGCCCGAGGAATCCGCCCGCGAATCCGGGTCGAGGGTCACATCGAACGGGTTTGCGTCCGAGTCGGACGCGTCGGAGGCGCGATCAGAGGACCGCGAGCCCGACATCGTCGAATCACGTCGTCGGTCAAGGCGGGCAAACGGATCCGCGCTGTCCTTCGAATCGCCGGCCCCCTTTTTTTTCGGCGCCATCATCGCGTCGACCAGCCAGTTGGCGCGCTTCTTTTCGGCGGCCTTGGCGGCATCGACGGACGACTGGTTCACGATGGGGACAACGTCGTCGCTTGGTCCCTGCGGCATGGCCGGCAGCGCGATTCCGGTCCCGGTCGCCGGCGTGGGCAACGCTGAGTTCGTCGAGCGTTTCAGGGCATCGAGATCGCGCTTGGCTGCCGCGATCGAGTCGTCGGTCGGCGGAAGCTGGACCGGAACCGGGTCGCTCGCGTGCAACGCGGACGCGGCGAGGCATCCGAGGACAAGCAGCACCGGCCAGCGAGACGAGCGCGCGCGATCGCGTGACGAGCAGGCGCGAAACGGAGTCCGTCCCCTACCGGCGTCTGCGACAAACCCACGGCGGTAGGTCGGCCAGTCCCTTGGCCGCCTCTTCAACGTCGCCGCCTGCGCCGCAAGGTCCGCATCTCCCCGCGGGGCAAGGTCACCCCGCCCACACGACGCCTCCGACTCTGTTCGCTCGGCACTCAACTTCGGTTGCGGCGCGGCCGCGTTGTTTCCATCCGTGTTTCGCCACCGCACGACGGCGGATCAGTTCTTGATGAAGATGCCCTTCATGTTCATCTCGAGCTGCTGCGGATTCGGCGAGAATTTGAGGGCGTCCTGCTTGTTGATTTTGCCCGCCTTCCAAAGCCGGTAGAGATCCTTGTTGAACGAGAACGTGGAGGAGTCGGCGTTGCTCTCGAGCAGCCCCTGGATCTTCTCGTTCTGCCCCTCGAGGATGAGGTTCTTCACCGTGGCGTCGGCGTAGAGGATCTCGTTGCCCGGAACGCGGCCGTGGCCGTCGGAGGTCGGGACGAGTTTCTGGCAGATGAACCCGCGCAGCGAACCGGCGATCGCGCGACGCGCCTGGACGACTTCCTCCGCCGGGAAGAACTCGAACAGACGGGTCAGCGACTGCGCGACCGTCGCGGCGTGCATCGTCGAGAAGACCAGGTGGCCGGTTTCCGCGGCGGAGATCGCGGTCTCGAACGTCTCGCGATCGCGCATTTCGCCGATGAGGATGATGTCGGGGTTCTGGCGCAGGACCGCCTTGATCGCCAGGCCGAAGCTCGGCACGTCGAGGCCGATCTCGCGCTGCTGGAAGAGCGACTTGTCGTCCTGGAACGTGTACTCGATCGGGTCCTCGATGGTGACGATGTGCTTGTCGAGGTTCTGGTTAATCCAGTTCAGCATCGCCGCCATCGTCGAGCTCTTGCCGGACCCGGTGGCGCCGCAAACGAGCAGAATGCCGTCCTTCGCCTGGCAGAACTTGACGAGCGCGCCCTCGGTTTCGCCGAGTCCGAGTTGTTCGAACGTCGGGACGGAGCTCTTGATGTGTCGCATGACGATGCTGACGAGACCGCGCTGGTGGAACGCGTTGACGCGGAAGCGCCCCACCCCGTCGGCCGAGTAGGCGAAGTCGACCTGCCCCTGGTCGTCCCACTGCTGCTTGAACACCCGCGGAACATGCTCGACGACAAACGCCTCGGCTTCGGGGCAACTGATCGGGTCCATGTCGACCGGCTTCAACTTGCCGGCGATCCGGACGTAGCCGGGCTTGTTGGACTTGATGATGACGTCGCTGACGCCGCTTTCGACGGCGAGCTTCAGCAGTTCATTGAAGATTTCCGTATGCGGTGTGGCGGTGGCCATGGGATATAAGGTTGCGGATCGGCCCTCGTGCTTTTCGCTGCGTGAGAACCAAAGCTAGGCACGCCCGAGTCATGGACAAGACCCTTTCCGAATGCCACCCGATTTCCGTCGGAAGGCGGGATTCAAATTCTGTTTAGGAATTTGCTGGAGACGGCCAGTCGAGACAGGGCAGAATGACCAATTCACCATCCACAGTCGTGAGCTCCCGACGCAAACTCCTCACCGGTACGATCACCGCGCTTGTCACGCCGTTTCGCGACGGCCAGGTCGCCTACGCCGACCTGAAACGCCTCGTTGCGCACCAGATCAAGGGCGGCATCAACGGTCTCGTGCCGGTGGGCACGACGGGCGAGTCGCCGACGCTGAGCTACGAGGAGCACATGGAGGTCATCCGGTTCGTGATCGCGGAGGCGCGCGGCCGGGTGCCGGTGATCGCGGGCACCGGGTCGAATTCGACCCACGAGGCCGTGGAGTTGACGCGGCTCTCCCACGAAGCCGGAGCGGACGCGATGCTGGTGGTGGCGCCGTACTACAACAAGCCGAGCCAGGAGGGCCTGTTTCGCCATTTCAGCGAGGTCGCCGAGGCGACGAACAAACCGGTCGTGCTCTACTCGATTCCCGGACGCTGCGGCGTTGAAATCAGCGTCGAGGTCGTGCGTCGCCTGCGGGCGCGCTACCGGCACGTGGCGTGGATCAAGGAAGCCGGCGGCTCGGTGGATCGCGTCGACCAGCTCAAGCAGGCGCTGGGCGACGACCTGACGGTGTTGAGCGGCGACGATTCGCTGACGCTGCCCTTCATCGCGCTGGGCGCGGAAGGCGTGATCAGCGTCGCGTCCAACCTGTACGTTCGCGAGATCGTGAAGATGGTCGACCTCGCCACGGGCAACGACGTGGCGAAGGCCGCGAAAATGCACCGGAAGCTGTATCCGATGTTCAAGGCGCTGTTCGTCGAGCCGAATCCCGTGCCGATCAAGGTGGCGCTGGCCCGCGCCGGCATCATTTCCTCGGCCGAGGTGAGGTCGCCGTTGTGCGACATGTCCGACGCCAACGCCAGGCTGCTGGAAAAGGCGCTGGCCGCGCTGGACTGATTCGCCCGCGCCGCCCTGCCCCGATCCATCGTCCGCCGCGACTCATCCTTCCCGATCGATCCCATGTCACTTTCCATTCTGATCAATGGCGCGAAGGGCCGGATGGGCCACGCGCTCACCGAGGCGGCCAGGGCCGCGAGTCTGAAGGTCGGTGCGGCAACGGATGCCGGCGACGACCTGGCGGCGGCGATCGCGAAAGTGGATGTGATCGTCGATTTCAGCTCGCACGCCGCAACCAAGGATCTGCTCGAGCTGGCGATCGCACAGCGCAAGCCGATTGTGATCGGGACGACCGGCCACAGCGCCGAAGAAAAGGCGCGCCTGCTCGCGCTGGCGGCGAAGGTCCCCTGCGTGTGGGCGGGCAATTTCTCGGTGGGCGTGAACCTGCTGTTCGCGCTGACGCGCCGCGCGACCGCCGTGCTGGGCGAGGACTACGACGCCGAAGTCGTCGAGATGCACCACCGGTTCAAAAAGGACGCGCCAAGCGGGACGGCGGCGCGGCTGCTCGAGATCATTCTCGAGGAGAAGAAGCTCGGAGCCGAGGCGCTCCGCCACGGCCGGCAGGGCATCACCGGGGAACGCAAGCCGACCGAGGTGGGCATCCACGCGCTGCGCGGCGGGGACGTCGTGGGCGATCACACGGTGATCTTCGCGGCGCTCGGCGAACGGGTTGAACTCTCCCACAAGGCGAGTGATCGCGCGATCTTCGCGCGAGGTGCGTTGCGCGCGGCGCAATGGGTCGTGAACCAGGCCCCCGGCGTCTACGACATGCAGGAAGTTTTGGGCCTGAAGTAGCCCGTCACGGACGACGGATCAAACCACCGCCGGCTCCCGCTGAATTTTGCCCCGCTCCTCATGATCACCTCCATCCACGGTCGGCTCGAATCCGCCACCCCGCTCCGCGCGGTGATCGAACTGAACGGCTTGGGGTACGAAGTGAACGTGCCGGTGACGACGGCGGAAAAGCTGCCCGCCCCGGGCGCAACCGTGAAGCTGCACACCCTCGTGATCTACCGCGAGGATGCGCAGACGCTGTACGGGTTCGCGACCACGGCGGAGCGTGATTTCTTCCGCCTGATGATCGAGAACGTGACCGGCGTCGGTCCGAAACTCGCGCTGACGATCATGAGCCGGCTTTCGCTGCCCTCGCTGGAAAGCGCGATTCGCAGCGGTGACATCGCCACGCTAGCCAAATGCCCCGGGATTGGAAAGAAGACCGCCGAGCGCCTCGTCGTCGAACTGCGGGCGAAGCTCGGTGCGGGCGATGTCGCCGCCGACCTCGGTGCCGCGGACGCGGAAACGCCGGCGGCCGCGACGCCGCATCGCGACGCCGTCGCGGCCCTGATTGCGCTCGGCTACAAGGCGGCCGATGCGGATCAGGCGATCCGCCGCGCGTCACTCGTGCTCGGGCCGTCGGCCTCGACGGAAGCGCTGATCAAGAAGGCGCTCGCGTAACTCCCCGAATCGGGAGGCGACCCTCGATCAGCGCCGGATCCGCACCCATGCGCGGTTCCCCCGCGATCGACGCTCAGAGTCGACATCGATGCATTCTTGTGGGCGGGGTGCCCTCACCCCGCGAGGCGCAATGCCCGCATCTTCCCGCGTGGTGAGATGTTCTCTGGGTTTGAAAGTCGTTTTTCACGGCGAAGGAGTGTCCGATTGGAGGGCCAAGACCCAGGAACCGTGGCGCAGTTGGTTACGAGCGTGGAGGGACTCGTTGTACGGGGTGCGCGTCTGCCACATTG
>DASZYH010000269.1:0-2368 GCA_035545515.1 Opitutaceae bacterium | reverse complement strand
CGGCAACGGGATTCATTCGTTGCGCAACACGGCCTTCGACTCAGCCGACTTCGCCGGCAGCGGGGAAAGCGACAGCTCCCAGAAGCCGGAGGCGAGCTCCATCACCCCGCGCTGTCCGTTTTTCCAAACGGTCACCGGAGTCTTCACATAGATCTTCTGTTCGCCGGCCTCGTAACGCGCCTCGGTCGACTCGACGCGCTCGAAGGGGACTTTCGCCGCCGCGGCGGGTACCACCACGACACGTCCCGTGAGCCTGACCCTGCGGACCATGTCCTCCCCCTTCCGACCCTGCGGGTCGAAGTGCACATCGGCCTGGTCACCCGTCGCCACGATGTCGCCGGAGGCGAATTTCACCTGACGCTGCAGCGTGAGCCAGCCGGCGCCGGGCCGGCACTCGTAGCCCTGGCCGGAAAGGGTTCCGGCCCCGGATGTGAACGTGATCGCTCCGCCGCCCGTGAGCTGCTCGGTCGCTCTCCCGTAAACGGCCTGGTCGAACAGCAGCGTGGCGACCGGCGCCGTTTCTGCATCAGCCGCAAAGAAGTCGACCCGTCCCTGCTCGAGCCGCGGCGCGTCGAGCGGACCAAACGCGGACGCCGCCGTCACGCGCCGCAGCAGATGGCCGGACGCGTCGAAAATCGGCAGCCGCAGATCGCTCTCCGCGAAATCCACGCCGATGCGGGCGGCGGCGATGGCCGGAAGCAAAACCAGGACGGACCAGAGCGGAATCGCCCGTTGCCGACGGCCAGGGCCGGCGCAGGCCGCCGTTCCCCACCGGCGCAGTCCCGGACGATCGGCTGAGTGCGGGCGCTTCACTTTTTCCGCACGGCGACCGCGGTGCCGTAGCAGAGCACCTCCACCGCCGCGCCCTTGGATTCGACCGAGGAGGCGTCATAGCGGATGCCGACGATCGCGTTGGCGCCGAGCTCCACCGCATGCTTTTCCATCTCCTCGTAGGCCTGGCCGCGCGTCTGCTCGCACATGGTCGTGTACGCGCCGATCCGGCCGCCGATGATGTTCTTCAAACCGCCGATGATGCCCTGCGAAATCGTGGGCGAACGGACGATGATGCCGCGGACCATGCCTTTGTGTTCCACGATCTCATAGCCGGGAATTTCAAACGTAGTTGAGGCGAGCATAGATTTGGGATTGGGGAAGTCGCTGACTGGCAGGCCCAAGGCTAGACCCACACGCCCACGGCGAGCCAGCTCGGAAAACGAACCACCGGACCGAAGCGGCGCGTTGAGGACAACATCCGCCCTGGAGTCAGGCCTGTTTCCCGTCGCCCGTCGCCCGTCTCCTGGCTACCCTACGCTCCCGCCGACCACTTGAAGATCGTCGTGCTCAGCGGTGGGAGCGTCAGCACCAGGCTCTGGCTGAAGCCGTCGGCGGGGACGTCCTCCGTCAGCTTGCCGCCGTCGTTGCCGAGACCGGTGCCGCCGTAGAACTGGCTGTTCGTGTTCACCATCTCCTTCCAGAAGCCGCGCCGGGGGACGCCGAGGCGGTAGCTGGGGCGCGTCACGGGCGTGAAGTGGCCCACCACCGCGAAGAGGTTCTGCTCGAAGGGATCCGACCGCAGGTAGGCCAGCACGCTCGCCTCGGCGTCCTGGCAGCTCAGCCAGCGGAAGCCCTGCGGGTTGAAATCGTTCCGGCTCAGCACCGGTTCCGTGACGTAGAGCCGGTTCAGGTCGCGCACGAGCAGGCGCACGCCCTCGTGGTCGGGGTACTGGCAGAGGTGCCAGTCGAGGCTCGCGGTGTAGTTCCACTCCGACGACTGCCCGAACTCGCCGCCCATGAAGAGCAGCTTCTTACCCGGCCAGCCCCACATGTGGCCATAGAGCGCGCGGAGATTCGCCGCCTTCTCCGGGATGTGCCAGGCGCCCATCTTGAAAAGGAGCGAGGCCTTTCCGTGCACCACCTCGTCGTGCGAGAACACGGTCACGAAATTCTCCGCATACTGATAGAGCATGCCGAACGTCAGGTCGTTCTGGTGCCACTTGCGGTGGATCGGCTCCTTCTGGAAATAGCGCAGGGTGTCGTGCATCCAGCCCATGTTCCACTTGTAGTCGAAGCCGAGCCCGCCGTCCGCCACCGGCCGGCTCACGCCCGGAAACGAGGTGCTTTCCTCCGCGATCATCACCACGCCCGGATAATAGCGGTGCACGAGGTCGTTCGTTTCGCGGAGGAACGCGATCGCCTCGAGGTTCTCGCGCCCGCCGTGGCGGTTCGGGATCCACTGCCCCTCCTGGCGCGAATAATCGAGGTAGAGCATCGAGGCCACCGCATCCACGCGCAGGCCGTCGAGGTGGTAGCGGTCGCACCAGGCGAGGGCGTTCGCGATCAGGAAGCAGCGCACCTCGTTGCGGCCGTA
>DASZYH010000268.1:0-16245 GCA_035545515.1 Opitutaceae bacterium | reverse complement strand
CCTCTGGCGCTGCTGACACGATAACGTCCCCTATGACGAAAGCCGTTATCTCGCCGCTCTCGACCTTCACCAATCACCCTTCGCCGTGCCTTCGGCCGCCTAAAAAATGCTTGCGCGGATCACCTCAGCTTTTGCCCTACCACCTGAGGCATCACGCCGGCGATCGGCAGATCTTTCCACCGCTCTACAGCGCGGAAAACAGGATTTCGCCGCACTCCTCCGGCGAAAGCGTCACCGGGTTCGCCTTCATGCTGCTCGCGCGTCTTGCCGCGTCGATCAGCCCGGAAACATCGGTCGCCGTGACACCATACGCGGACAGCCGCGGAATGCGCAGCCCGGCCACGAGGGCGGCGATCCACTTGACGGCGTCATCGGCCTCGGCCGCCGCGTGTCCGGTGAGCAGCCGGGCGAGCTCGGCGTAGCGCGGGAGAGACTCGCTGTCCGGCGCCCGTTCGCGGAGCGCGCGCAGGTTGGCCGCGGTCACCGGCGCCAGCAACGCAGCGCAAACGGCCCCGTGCGGCGCGGGAAAGGCCCCGCCAATCGGACCGGCAAATCCGTGAACCGCTCCAAGCCCGGCGTTGGCCAGCGCCAGCCCGCCGAACAGGCTCGCCAGCGACATGTCCTCCCGGGCCGCGGCGTCACCGCCGTTCTCAACCGCCCGCCGGAGCGACCGCGCCACGCGTTTCAATCCCTCGACGCACAATCCGTCGGTCATCGGGTTCGCGCGGCCGGAGACATATGGCTCAATCAACTGGGTGAGCGCGTCGAGGCCGGTGGTCGCGGTCAGTCCCGGCGGCAGATCGCGCGTGAGTTCCGGATCGACGAGGGCCAGACGTGGCAGCATCAGCGGGCTGCGAAGACTCACCTTCACCCGGTGCGCGGACGACGCGAGCACGGCGTTTCGCGTGACCTCGGCTCCAGTGCCGGCCGTCGTTGGCACCGCGATGCATGGCACCGCCGCCTGCGTCAGCGGGTGGGCCTTGCCGATCACTTCGAGATAATCCGTGATCTCACCGGGATTGGTGAGCAGCGCCGAGATCGCCTTGGCGGCATCGAGCACACTGCCGCCCCCGACACCGATCACGCACTCCACACTGGCCGAACGGGCCAGCTTCACGCCGGCAGCGATGTCGTCGATCGACGGTTCGTGCGCAACGGAGAACGGGGACACCGTGACCTCGGCGGATGCGAGCGCTTCGTGCACCGAGCGGCCCCGGCGCGGGCTGGATCCGGTGACGAGCAGCGCGCGCCGGCCAAAAGACCGGACCGCGGGGATCAACTCGGACACACAGCCCGGCCCGAAGATGATCCGGGTCGCGGTGGCAAATTCAAAGGGAGCCATGGAATGCAGGTTCGAAGGTGAAATCCGCCTCGGCGGCAGTGAGGCCAGGAAAATGTCGTCCAACCGCCCACCCGCTGCCGCGACGATTCGCGCCAACGGGAGCGCACGCGAGCAGCAAGACCGCTCACCACCCCGCGTCGTCCGGGGCAACGTTCGCAAACTTCGTGCTGCGCCGGGGTTCCGCCATCATCGGTTCAACCGTGTCGCGCCAGGTGCGGTAGTGTGAGGTTTCCTTGTGGCGGGCCGGGGCGTCGGCCGACCGGTACACCTCGACGAAGACGAAGCGGGTCGGATCGTCCAACTGCTGGACCACATCGAAACGTGCGACCCCCGGCTCACGCACGCTCGCGCTGGCGTTGGCGCGGGTCGCCGCGATGAACGAATCGATGCACTCGGGTTTCACGTGAACATGAACATGGACGACGAGCATGGAAGTGACTTTAGCAGGTTTTCACGACACACGAACCTCGTTTTTCCGTCGGCGGATCACCCGCGGCGCGGACGCCGGGCGCCGGGTCGCGGATACGATGACCAACCCGCGAAATTCTGGCTCACCCGCGACGAGGTGGTGCGGCGGTCCAGCGATCCCCGCGACACCGCCCCGGGGGCGGCGGCCGTGATCGCCGGCGCCACGCGGTCGTCCTGCTCAGCCGCCGACGACCGCAACTTCCTCCTCGTCGGGAGCAAATTTCGCGACGCGGTCCTCCATCGCCTTCCGCTTTCGATAAAGTGTCGACTTGTCGATCTCGAGAATCCGCGCCGCCTCCTCGAGAGTCGCGCTGTTTGCCACCACCATCTGGATATGGGCCGTCTCGAGGGCCCGCAGGCTGATCGCCGCCCCCACCTGATACCGGGGGACCGTTGGCTCGTTCAACAACGAGGGAAAATCGTTCAGGTCCAGCGTCGCCGTGTCCGACAACACGGCCGCGCGTTCGACGACATTGCGCAATTCGCGAAGGTTGCCCGGCCAGGAATGGCCTTCCAGCAGTCGCCGGGCTTCGGGCGTGAGCGTGGGGCAGCGCTTTCCCAACTGGCGGCAGATGCCTTCGAGGAACGCGTCCGCCGCCGGCACGATATCCATCGGGCGGTTGCGCAGCGGCGGAACCTCGACCGTGATCACGTTGAGCCGGTAGTAGAGATCCTCGCGGAAGCGGCCCGCCGCCACCTCGGCCTTCAGGTCGCGATTCGTGGCCGCGATGATCCGGACGTTGGCCGCACGCGACGTCGTTTCGCCGACCCGTTCGTACTGCTTCTCCTGCAACAGGCGCAGCAGCTTGGGCTGGAGGCTCGGCGGCAGATCGCCGATTTCGTCGAGGAAAAGCGTGCCGCCATCGGCGGCGGCAACCTTGCCCCACGTGTCCTGGATCGCACCCGTGAATGCCCCGCGGACGTGTCCGAACAAATCGCTCTCCAGCAATTCGCGGTTCAGGCTCGGGCAACTGACGGTGACGAACGGCTTGTGACGAAGCGCACTCTGCTCGTGGATGGTCTGGGCGAGCATGTTTTTGCCCGTACCTGTCTCGCCGAGAATGAGAATGGAAACATTCGACGAGGCCGCCCGGAGCGCAATCTCCAGCATGCGCTTCGCCGCATTGTCCCGGGCCACGAGCGGCAGGGTTTTCGGGGCGGGCGCCGGCTCGGGCCGTCGCACCGGTGGCGGGTTGGCCGCTTCGCGCCGCGCCGCCTGCTCGACCAGCGCCCTGACGGCGTCCAGTTCGAAGGCCCCGACGACGTGGCCGGCGACACCGCGCTCGTGAAGCCGGGTGACGAGTCGCGCATC
The DNA here is from genome assembly GCA_035545515.1 of Opitutaceae bacterium. Taxonomy (GTDB): domain Bacteria; phylum Verrucomicrobiota; class Verrucomicrobiia; order Opitutales; family Opitutaceae; genus ER46. The sequence continues at coordinate 13,123 of DASZYH010000268.1, read as the reverse complement.
GCGGTGCGGGAGGAGCGCGATCACCGGCAGCCGCGGCGTTTGGCGCGCCAGCCGGTCGACAATCGCCAATGCCTCTTCGACCGGCATCCGGAAATCGACGCAGGCCACGTGAAAGAGATGCTGCTGGAGCAGCGCCTCGACACCGGAGCCGGAAGTTGCGGTCAGTGTGCGCCAACCGCCGGCAGCCATGCCCGCAAGCAGGCGCCGGTTCTTGCTGTCTTCGCCAATGATGAGGAGATTACGCGCCATGACGTGAAGTTGAGGAGGGCCGGTTCACGTCAGCGTAACCGGCTTGGCCCGAGGCGGAAATCGGGGGGTGCTACGGAACCCTCGTCGGGAAACTCACCGCCATCCCTCCGGAAGGTTCCCGGTGCACCGGCGCGGCCTCCCGGTCGGCGCCTCGGCTGGTCGGGCCGGGGAATCGCCGGGGATTCCGCTTCCAGCCTTGGCGCGGAAGGGACCCTCCATCGCTGAAGCTTCCGCCTTCGCCAAGGCTACGGCGGACAAGACGTAGGGCAGGCGCCGCGCCATACCGTCACGTTACACGCCTCTAGAGGCCAGCCGTCACTTCATCCGTGGTGTTGCGCGTACCAGAGGATCGCCGCACCTGCGATGATGAAGAATGCGACGATGGCGACGATCGTCGCCACGTTGACCTTCGTGGTCCGACGGTGGACGTCGAACTCGGGCATCCCGGTGCTTTCCTTGTCGATGGACATGCGTGTGCGGCCCATTGACCCGGAAACGGCGGGCGGGTTCGACCTCGCACCGAGACGGCGGGGCGCGGTCGGTGCCGCTCGCCGACGTCGGATACTTCACGTGCGCAGACCAAAGAAGCGATTGCGGCCCGCTTCCCTCACCCTAGGATTCCGTCCGTCTCACATGCCACTTGCGCGAAAGCGAATCTTCCGCCCCGCTCCGCCGCCTCCCACCACGATCTACGTTCGGCCCGGCTATAATCGCGTGCTGGCGGAGGAATTCGAGGCGCTCAAGGTGAAGCGGGTCGGCTTGGTGCAGGACAAGATTGAGGCGCACAGCCAGGGCGATTTGCGCGAGAACTTCGGTTTCAAGGCGGCCAAGGAGGCCATCCGCGCCGTGGACCGGAAGATGACGGCGCTCGACCGGTTTGTCGCCCGGAACACGTTCATCGAGGTCGATCCCTCCACCTGGCTCACGAAACCGACCACGACTGTTCAACTCGGCCACGTGATCTGCATTGAGAAACACGACGTGGCGACGAAGCGGATCCACCGATTCACGTTTCTCGTGACCACGCACGGAGAGACCGCCGTCGATCCGGAGTCGGGGATTGAATGCCTCCCTCATAATTCCCCGCTGGCCACGGCGCTCCTGGGCCTGGAGGCGAACGCCGAGACGAAGGTCATGCTGCCGGCTGGAGAATCCATTCTGACGGTGCGGTCGATTCGCAACCCCACGCAAGCCGTGCTCGATCGCCTGCTCACGGTGATCAAGCCGCCGGAAATCGAGGACGACGAGGAGGGCTGACATGCCTTCGACTGCCATCCTGCGTACCCGGATCGATCCGCGCCGCAAGGCTCGGGTGGAAAAGATCCTCGCCCAACTCGGCGTCACGCCGACGCAGGCGGTGAACATGCTCTACGCCCAGATCGAACGCCGGAAAGCGATCCCCTTCCCGGTCGCAATCGAGGACAACAGTGACGTGGCTCCGCCCGGGGGGCATGTCGCCGAAGTGTGGGGCAAACTGGATCAGGAGGATTTTTCGCACCTCGATAAGCGATGAACCCTGGAAAGAGGCGCTCAGGTTCGCTCTCGATCTCTGAGCTCCGCGGCCCTTGCGGTCATTTCAAGGCGTCACCGTCTTGATGAGCTCGTTTCGCCGACGACGGTAGATCGCGAAATCGCGTTTGTCCGTCGTGTAGACGAGGGAGTCGGGCAACGTCTCGCTGAGACGGACAACACAGGCGTCGGCAAATTGCATTTTCGGATAGCGCTTCATCAACAGTCCGAGCGCCTCAGCCTCGACGGGAAGCAACGGGGCAATTCGAAGTGTGCCGCGCTTCACCATTTCCATCAGCAGAGGTCCGGAGCCAGGAACGAGATACTCGGTTTCCGCCATCACGGCTTCGCAGGTGGTGAGCGCAACGCGCAATTCGTCAAAACACTTCGCCGCCCAGTCGTGATGCTGGTCCGACGCGTCCAGAAACCCCACCAGCAGCCCGGTGTCAGCGATCGGTCTCACGCTCGATTGCGCCCGAATCCTTGAAGCGTCTTCACCGCGCGACCGGTGCGCAATGCGCCACGCAAATCGGAAAGCTGCTCGCCGAGCGACGCACCGGCTTGCTTGGCACGGAAAACGAACATCTGCCCCTGACGATCGCGCACGACCACCTCGTCGCCGTTTGCAGCGGCCTTCTTGATCCGGGCAAAATGCCGGATGAATTCGCGCGTGGTAGTCGTAGTCGCCATGTCAGACATTGATGTGTGACATCGGTCACTCGTCAAGCTGCGCATCACCGTCGGCGCAATGCGTCGGGCGCGGTTCGTTGAGGCGTGCCTGGATGGCGAGACGCTCACCATTGAATTCCATAATCGCCGAATCGAGATCACCGGCAGGAACCTCGATCAGGTGAGCGCCGCCCTCGGCGACGGAAAGCTCGCCGGCCTGCGCGAACTTCCGCCGGATTACGCGGCGGTCTCAGAAAGAAAGCCTTATGTGAGCGCGATCACACTTTGCGGGTGTGAGAGCTGACCCCTCGTGTGGGATTTATCGTAGGCTCATTCTCGCCTTGGGCCCGCGGTGGAAGTCTAGCGCGCTCGTCACGCGATTCGTGTCGCGCGTGAGCCCTATCGCTGTGGTAGGGGCGGCGAGTAACCAATCACTTTGCTCTGAATTGATTCGAGCGCCCGTTCAGGGACAACGAGCTGCCAGCCAGTTGGGCCTAGTTGAAAATTCAGCGTCGATGACCCGCCAATCCCGCCGCGCGTGAGCAGCGTCGCGTGCGCATCATCTTGCGTTTCCTGACGGATGATCTGCGCTGCTGGAACATCGAGGACGGTTCCGTCCCACCAGAGTGCAGCGAGCTTCGCAGGCGACGACTGCGCGCGCGCATCATCGGGTAAACTGGCGAGCAGAACTGCAGCCCGGGCCCCCGCACGACTGTCGAGGCAAAGCCCTGCGGCCAGAGTCGCGTCGTCTCCGTGAAGCGCTGCCCAGACAAGCGTCTGAAATGCAGCAGCGGGGGTCATGCGGCCGACATTATGAAAATACTCGAGTCGAGTAAAACCCTGCTCGGGATTGTGGCTCGTTGGCGGCGCGCTGGCTTCGGCCATCCGGCGTTTCGACGCGGCCACGATTTCGGAATGGCGGGTGAGCGCGCGTGCTTCGAGAGTGGCGACCTCGACGCGTGCCTGTTTCAGCGCAGCGGCTTCCCGCCGCACGTTTTCAACGACTGCGTGGGCGACGGCAGCGGACTCGCGCCGGAGTGCCGCGCGCTTTTCGGTGGTCGCCGCTTGTTCGGTTCGGAGGTGAGCGGCCTCGCGGGTGAGCTCGCGGCGATGCCGGTCAATTCTGAGCACTGCCACGGCGAAGGCGGCCGCGACCAAGAGCGTGGGAAGGATGGCCAGGGTGCGTCGCATGATTTGACTACGGCGTTGTGCCCGCCTCTGGAAAGTCGGCGGTTTCGGAAGCCTTTTGGATGAACTCCGGCGATCGCTTGGGCAGCACAAAGCCCATGCCGCGAGTCCCCATGCGCCACTCGTCACCGAAACGCGTGAACGGCAATGTAGCGACCTGCCCGGTGCCATCACTGAAATGATACCAATATCTCACGGTCACTTGGTCAGGTGAATCACCCTCCAGCAGCTCGATGACCTGCATCGCATCCAGGCGATTTACTTCGGCCCGATGGTTGATCGGCACCTCAAACACAAACGGCGCTAGCAACCGCTCGGGCGTGCCGTATTTTGCGCGCAACTCCGGCTGAAGCGACGCGAAGATCGCGTCAGCTTGCGCTTTGGCCTTGTCACCAAAAAAGAAACTCTTCGCCAGTTCGTCGTTGTGATGCGTCATGACCGCCCACGTGAAGGTCTCGAAAGCCGCTTCCGGTGTCGCGCGGCCGACAGCTTTCCATTTAGAGCGCGGGATGATTTCGGAGTCGATTACGCCATCTGGCCGGGCCCTCAGTTCAGCGATGCGGGCACGGAGTCGAGAGAGTTCCTCCGTCGCAGCGGGATCGGATACCGCGACACTGGCGATAGTCGTGCTTGGCGCCGAACCATCCTGGCTGAGAGCGTGACTCGTGGCGTCAATCTCGTGCCGGAGTCTGACCGTCGCGCGCGTCTCGACGGCCACGGTCGTGAGCCCAACGGCGACAACCGCGCCGAGCACTACGGATTGGACTTTGTTCATGAGAAACAAACTGCCAAGGGTAAGCGCGCTGGTGCCGCTCGCGGCGGCAAGCGCGCTGGCGCTAACGGTCGGCCCGAGCCCGGCCGGCGCGGCAAGCGCGGCGTGCTGCGCGAGCGCGGCGCCAAGCGCCGCAGCGGTCGAGTGAATACCGCGGTGCGCGAGTGTGCCGCGAAGTTTTTCCAGCGCGCGATCGACCCGCATCCGCGTGGCATCCTCGGAGAGACGGAGCTTCGCGCCGATCTCCGCAAATGAAAGCCCATCGAAAAAGCGGAGTGCGATGGCGTGGCGGTCGCGCTCGGCGAGCCGGTCCAGAAATGAGTCGATCACTGGCCGGATTTCAGTCCACGAGGCGTCGCGGTTATCCGTAGACACGGCGTCTGAGTTCATGGAAATGAGCTGCTCGACGCGTTCCCGACGGTGCTTCGCACGCAAGGCGTCGGTTGCAGCGTAACGAGTACTCTGATGCAGCCAGCCGCTGAGCGCTGGATGGTAACGCAGCGCAGGCGCCTTTTGTGCACAGCGCGTGAAAACCGTCTGCGTGACCTCTTCGGCCGCCTGGCGATCGCCGCCCACGCGCCGCAACGCCGCAGTGTAGACCAACGGAAGATGACGCTGCACCAACTCGGTGAATGCAGCTTCTGAGCCGTCGACATAGCGTTGTAGCAAGGCGGAGTCGTCGCTCATGGGGCTTTCTCCATGGTAACCGCGATTCGCAACCCGAACCGAACAAAAATCAGCGACCTCAACCCTGCGCGCCGCCGCATGGCCTAAGAGTCGGTCTCATGATCCGATTCTGTCTTTTACGCGCACGAGCACAAAGCGAAGCTACCACGAGGTCGCTCTACGCGTGTGACAACGCAATGCAACAACGCGCCCAGCCTGGGGCGCTTTGATTTACCTCAATGAACGCTCGTGCTCATCAATGTTCGCGTTGCCACTGGACGTTGCCACCAATGATCGGAATCTTCGCAACTCGCTGTGGCTCCGACGCAGTCGTGAAGCTTGGCCCTCCTTCGCCGGGCCTACGGAGGACAGGCGTGGGGTCGAGAACGTGGAGGGCTGGCGGCGGCGAATCAATCCCGTTTTCGCGATTTGCGCGCGCTCGCGCCAGCTGGGCGTGATGCCGCAGGATGCGAGGGCAGGTGGCGCTTCGAATCCTTCCCACGCGGCGGGTTGACCAGCCGGCAGATTTCGCAACTCGCGCCATCGCAACCGCGCGCGGTGCAGTGCTCCCGGCCGTAGTAGATGATCCGCAGGTGCAGGGCGCTCCAGTCCTGCTCGGGAAACACCTCCTTCAGGTCCCGTTCGGTCTGTTCCACGCTGCGGCCGTTGCTGAGTCCCCAGCGCTCCGCCAGCCGATGAATGTGCGTGTCGACCGGAAACGCCGGGACCCCGAACGCCTGCACCATGACCACGCTGGCCGTCTTGTGGCCTACTCCGGGCAATGCCTCGAGTTCCTCAAAGCTCCGCGGCACCTTTCCGCCGTGCTGTTCGACGAGCAGGCGCGCCATCGCGGACAGGTTCTTGGCCTTGGTCGGTGACAGCCCGACGGGGCGGATAATCCGCTGGATTTCCGCCACCGGCAGGTGTGCCATTTTCTCCGGGGTGCCCGCGACGGCGAAGAGTTCCGGAGTCACCTTGTTCACCGACCGATCGGTCGTGTGAGCGGACAGCATCACCGCCACCAGCAGCGTAAACGCATCGACATGCTGCAGCGGGATCTCGGGATTCGGATAGAGTTCGGCCAGCCGGCGGCTGATCAGGGCGGCTCGTTCGCGACGGGTCATCGCCTACTCTGCAAACGACTTTTCAGCTCAGGCGCAATGTCGGCGGTCGAAAGCCAGGTTTGCGCCGCCGCCGGGGCATTTCCGACCCAGCGACCATAGGCAGCCGCCACGGCCGCCTCGCGCGCGGCGGGATCCGGAAGCGACTGCGCCCACGCCAGCGTGGCGCTCGGGTTCGTCTGCGCGGTCAGCGGGGCAATGAAAGCGGCCGCCGCCGACTGGGCGCCCGACGGAAGCGATGACACAAATGCCTGGGCGCCGGCAGCGTCCTGGAGCACCCAATACGACAGCGTCGCGTTGAGGGTCCCGGCGGCATCTGCGATCCGATCGGCCGGCTGTTCCGCGACCCACCGGGACGCCGCGGCTCCATCGTGCTGCGCCCACGCGTTCGCAATGGCGGAAAACGCCGCCGCCCGCGTGTCGCCCGGCAGCGATTCCGCCCACCCGATCGCCTGCCGGGGATCAGTGCCTCCCGTGCTCCGGGCCAGCGTGACCGCCGCCTCGCGTTGCGCGTCGCCCGCGGGAAGACCGGTCACGTACTGTTCCGCATTCGACCGATCCGTGTTCGCCCATATCTCCAGCACACGGGCGGTTGCCACCGACCGCGCCGGACCCGGACCGGACAGCGACTGGACCCAGGCCAGCGCGTCGCGCGGATTCGAGGCGGCAAGCGCCGCCGCAACGTCCGCGGCGGCAAACGTCTTCGTGTCACCCGCCGGCAACAGCGGCACGATCGACGCCGCCGACCTCGGGTCCGTCGTCGTCAGTTGATGCAGGGCGGCGGCGAGGATCCGATCGAGCGCCGGACCGGTGAGCGACTGCTGCGCGGTTTCGATCGCGCGCAGCGGATCGGACGGCACCAGCTCGGCGACAACGCTCTCGATGGCGATCGGGCGATCCTCTCCTTTCAGCGTCTGCGCCCAGGCCAGGGCGGCCGCGGCATCGTGGCGGGACCACGTTTCCGCCAGCGCCCGGACCGCGTGCGTCCGTGCCTCGCCCGCTGGAACCGCCGCAAGCTCCCGGGCCGCAACGGTGGGATCGTGTTCGGCGAGCCGGGCAAACAAGGCGTTGTAGAAGAACATCTGTTCGCGGGTGGTCACGAGCTCCGCGGCCAGCCGGAGCGCCCGGTTGACATCCATCCGCGCCACGACATCCAGCGCCATCAGCAGCCCAGACGTGAATTCGGGGCTGCCGCGCGGCAGACCGCACACGTAGGCCAGTGCCGCATCGGGATCCTGCTGCAGCCAAAGCTGGATCAGCCGCCCGAATTCGCGGGAGCGCTGTTGGGGATCGGCGATCCCCCGCGCGCGATCGAGCTCCGCGCGAAGCGAGACCCCCTGCGTCGTCGGGGCGTTGCCGACCGAGCGCGAGGTGGCTACGGCGCTCGAAGCCGGGCGCTGTGAGTCCCCGGTTTCCGCTGCGGTCGGCGCGGGTGTCGCGGTGTCGTTGGGCCGGCGAAGACTGCGGATGGCAAGGAATGCGACCGCCAGCAACGCGAGCAGGAGCAGGGACAACCCGAAGCGGCGGGTGGTTGGAGTGGACATCGGGTCAAAAGCTGGCCGTTGCCAGCGAACGCGGTCCGGTGAGAAGGAGCAATCTGGTTTTGGTTTTCGGGCGCCGCCCGTGGGCGCCGTTTAGCTTGGGGTGTCGACGGATGCCGGATCCACCGGCCGGTCCCCGCGGCCGGGCTCGTTTCCGGCCCGACCGCAGGCGGCTCGTCTCATTCCACCGGGTTTAGCTGGCCGTTTCCGTTGATGATGAGCCGGTCCGAGATCAATGCGCCGGTCAACGTCGAGTGGCCGTTGATGATCACCGTTCCTGCCGGCGCCGTCACGAGTCCGCTGATCGTGACGCCGCCATTCAGCGTCACGCCGCCCGAGGCGACATTGATGACCAGCCATTCCGGATGCCCCGAATCACCCATGTTACCGTTGACCGTCACGCCCGTGGCCAGATTCAGAATCACGGGGCCAACCACCTGCAGCGTGCAGTTCCCGTTCAGAACCAGGCCTTGCAGGTTGTAAGTCGCCGGTGTCGTCGCACCCGGCGTGCCGAGGACGAAACCGGAGTTTCCATTGGCGATCAACGTACCGTAGGTGCCGGCCGGGACCACGCATGCCCCCACCCGACCGTTCAGGGTGAGATTCCGGATCGTGGCGAAATTTCCCGGATTATCGGTCGGCGAATTTAGGACGACGGTCCTCGTGCCCGTCGGCGCCGGCGGCGGCGGGACCACCGGCATCACCACCGCAGGGGTGCGGCGCACGACATGGCGGAGGACGGAGTCGCCATTCAGCGTCACCGTGAAATTCGACGGCGTGGCGGCCCCCGACCCGTCGAGGGTCCCGGCGTAGGTCGGACGTCCGTTCAACCGCACCGTCGGGGTACCCGGAACCAGGAGGTCACCGGAGACCCATGCCTGGCCATTCAGGGTCACGCTTTCGGGAAGTTCCACCTGGATCGACCCGTCGACGCCGCCGTTGAGCGTGGGCGCATGTCGAACCAGGGCGGTCGTCGAGACGAGCAAGGTGCCGGTCGCAGAACCGGCATGGTTCGGGTCGTGGATGGTCGCGACCACGGCATAGGAACCCGGCGCGGTGGGCGCTGCGGCCGCGCCGTCGTACGTGATGACCACGGGCAGGTCGGCCGGCACGGTGGTGGCGGTGACGACCCGCGGCGTTCCATCGTACGTCTGGACCAGGCCGGCCAGCGTGATCGTCGCGACCGCCGGACTAATGACCAGGGTGCCGGACCCGGTCCCGAAATAGTTCGCATCGGCGATCGTCGCGACGACCGCATGGCTGCCCGCATTGACCGGCGGCGCCGCGTTGCCGTCGTAGGTGAGCGTCACGCTCAGGCCGGCGGGAACGGTCGTGACCGTCGCGCCATGCGGCATCCCGTCATAGACGGCGGCCAGGCCGCCGAGCGTCACGGCGGCCGGGGCCTTTTCAATCACCAGCGTGCCGTTCGTCGAACCGACGTAGTTGGCATCCGTGATCGTGGCCACCACCGGGTAGGACCCGGCTGCGGCCGGCGGAACAGTGCTTCCGGCATAGGTGATCGCAACGGCGAGCCCAGCCGGCGACGTCGTGGCGCTGGCGCTGCACGGCGCTCCCGAGTAGATGTGGACGAGATCGCCCAAGGTCACCGTGGCCGCGGCAGGGGCGATCACCAGCGTGCCGGTGGCCGAGCCGGCAAAGTTCACATCATCGATCGTCGCCGCCACCGCGTACGAACCGGTGTTCACCGGGACTGACGAGCCGCCATCGTACGTCACCACGACGTTCAAACCCGCGGGGGTCGTCGTGGTCGTCGCCGAATGCGGCGCGCCGTCATACGTCGCGGTCAATGCGCCCAGTGCGATGGTCGCGGGCGCCTTCTGGTAGTCCAGCGTGGCGACCGTGCTCGTGACACTGTCGATCGGATTCGTGACGATCACGTCGTAGTCTCCCGCGTCGGTCGCCGAGATGCCGGACACGGTGAGGGTGGCCGTGCTTGCACCTGAAACAGTACCTCCGTCGACGAGCGGCACCCCACCCTTCCGCCACTGGTACGAGAGTGTGCCGCTCGCGGTCGCAGTGACCGTGAACGACACGGAGCCGCCGTACGTGGCACTCTGCGAAACCGGCTGCGCGGTGATCACCGGCGCACTGCCAGGCGCCAGCGCGACCCCGCGGAAGGCAGTGTTCGCTCCGGCGGTTGCGATGGCCGAAGCGCTGCCGCTCACGGCGCCGTTGTATCCCGTCGCATCGACAAACCGGAACAGGGTGCCGCCCCCGGCGGCGGAGCTGGCGCCGGTCGTGGCGAACAGCGTCACCGTTCCCGCGGTCGTGGTGCCCGTGACTCCCCGCACGCTCGCAGCCGTGATCTTGCCGTTGGCGATCCACGAACCGCCCACGAGGGAATACTTGAGAATGCCGCCGGTGCTCGACTCGTCGGCAACGTAAAGGGTGTCGACACCGGCCACCGTCGGATCGAGATCCGCGAAGAAGAAGGCGTTCGGGCTGCCGGTCGTCGGCAGGCCGGGCAATCCCGTCATCGTCTCTCCGCTGCCCGTCGGCAGGCCGGTTCCCACGCTCGCGATCCGGAGCGCGCTGCCCGACTGCGTGCTCGTGTAGAGCTGGCCGGCATAGATGTCCACGACCCGAAGGTTGGTGACGGTCGTCGAGACGGAACTCGAGTTCGACGCGCCGAGACTCGCCAGGCGGATTCCACCGTTGCCGCCCGCCAGCCAGAACGAGGCACCGTCGACGGTGACCGCGCTCCGCGGGCTGGTCGAACTCGCCCAGTCGGTCAGCACCGTCGTCGTGTCGATCGTCGCGTTGATTCCGATCCGCGCAATGACGCGATTGACCGCCGTGGATGTCGTACCGCTGAGGCTTGGCCCTCCGGGCACGGTGGCGTAGCCGGCGAGCGCGAGGAACCGCCGGTCCGCGGAACGGGTGAGCCCACCCTCCGTCGTGGCGGTGCCGCCAAGGATCAGCGGCTCGTTGTTGCCGTCGGCCGCCGACGGCACCTCGATCGACTGCACGAGGGCACCGTCCGGCGTGAACTCGTCCAAAAAGACCGGGTTACCCGAACTGACCAACGAACCCGCACCGCTGCCGACTCGGACGACGACGATATTGCCGGCCGTGAACGGCTTCGGGAGGGGTTTCACCACCAACACGGCGGCGGCGCTCGTCACGGGGCTGCCAACTCCGTTGGTCACGACCACCGTGTAGCTTCCGCCGTCTCCGACGGCCGCCGGCGCGATGCTCAGGGTTGCCGTGGTCGTGCCCGATACGGTCGCACTCTCCGTCACGGTCACGCCATCGCGCTGCCATTGATAGCTGAACGGCATCGTGCCCGTCGCGACGACGGAGAACGTGACATTCGCTCCTTCCTTCACCGTCTGCGAAGCGGGTGCGGTCACGATCGTCGGCGCCGCCGGATTCACAACGAGGGAAGCCGTCGACGAGACTGCTGTCGGATTAACGCCATTGGCGACGACGACGTCGTAATTGCCCGTGTCGCCCGCCTGAACGTTGGTCAACACGAGCGTGGCTGCGCCCGCGGACGGATTCCCAACAATCGGGGCGCCGTCTTTTCGCCACTGATAAGTGAAGGGAGCCGTACCGCTGGCTGAGACGGTAAAACTCACGGTCGAACCCGCGGCGGCGGTCTGCGACACCGGCGGCGTCGTGATCGTCGGTGCGACCGGGTCGGCCGTCGTGAACGCGAAACCGTAGTCCGTCGCCGGGTGCAGTCCGGTGGATTGGCTGGTGATTCCGCCCGCCAGGACGGTCACCGACACATGGTCGCTGAAATCGAAATTCAGCGGCGGCGTAAGCGTGTATGTCCGGCCGTCGGTGCTGGCGGAAACCGATGCCGCGATCGCCCCGCGTTTGGCGCTGTGAATGACGAACGAGGATCCCGTCGCATTGACGGCCTGGTCGAAGGTGACGGCGATCGTCGTGTTCAGCGCCACGTTTGTGGCGGAATTGCCGGGAGTCGTCGCCGCCACCGAGGGCCCGGTCGGTCCGACCACTGCGGTGCTGAAGGCGACATTGTCGATCGCCAGCCCATCGTCGGATCCCGAGTCGTCGACGTCGGTCCAGCGAATCACCAGCGTTTGCCCGGGCGCCCAGTCCAGGCCGGTGACGCTGCCGGAGACCGTCGCCCGGTTCGCGGCCGCATTGCCATCCAGGGCCCCCGAGGTGGAACTGGTCGACAGTCCGACGAAATTGAACTGGGGTGCGGCGACAAACGAGCCGGCGCCGATGTCGGCTGCACCCACCGCATACGAAAATGAAAGCGTGTTCGGCGTGGCCGCTCCACCATGCCGCCATTGCTCGCCGGTGTAGCTCAGCGTGAACCCGGTGATCGTCTGCCCGGTGTTGTTCACGAAGGTCGCCCCGAACCGTGACACGACACTGCCACTGGCGAGGGAACCCAGCGCCCGGTCGGCGCTGCCGCTGCTCCCGAAAGAATACGTGCCACCGGTCGCGAGACTGCCGGTGCCGACCAGGAACAGCGCGTTCGCACCGGTTCCGGCCGCCTTGCCGAAGCTCCAACCGCCCAGATTCGATGCGCCGACCGGAGCGGAATTCAGAGAGAACGGACCGACGCCGCTGAACGTGTAGGTGCCGCTGCTGGGCAGCGAATCGAAGTCCTGCGTGTACGAACCGCCGGTGTAGAAGATCTGGGTCGCGCTGGCACTCGTGATCGAGAGGGCGACCGCATTGCTGACCACCGAATCGACGCTGTTCGTCACCAGCACATCGTAGCTCCCCGCATCCGCCGCCGAAATGCCGGTGAGGGTGAGCGTCGCGGTGCCGGCGGACGGGTTGCCGGAAATCGCGATGCCATCTTTGCGCCACTGGTACGAGAGCGGCGCCGTGCCGGAGGCAACGACGGTGAACGTGGCCGTACTTCCGGGGGCGAGCGAGCGAGCGACCGGCTGCGACGTGATGGTCGGCGCCGCCGGCGTGATGGTGAGGACCGCGGCCGCGCTGGTCGCCGAACTCACGGTGTTCGAAACCACGACATCGTAGGCCCCCATGTCGCCTGACTGGACATTCTGCAGGGTGAGGACGGGCGTCGTCGCTCCGGAGACGTTTCCTCCGTCCGTAAGGTCGAGCCCCGCCTTCCGCCACTGGTAGGTGAACGGCGGTGAGCCGGACGCCGTGACGGCAAACGTCGCCGTCGCGCCCGCGGCAACCGTTCGCGAAACGGGCTGATCGACTATCCCGGGAGGCAATCCGCTGATGACGAGATCGGCGCCACTGCTCGTCACCGACCCGACGGCATTGCTCACCATGACGGTGTAGGTCGCCGCGTCACCCGCCTGCGCGTTGGTGATCGTCAACGTCGCCGTGGTGGCACCGGCGATCTCGACGTCGTTTTTCAGCCACTGGTAGCTCAGAGGGGCATCGCCTGACGCCACGACGGAAAACGTGGCCGTCCC
>DASZYH010000267.1:0-73755 GCA_035545515.1 Opitutaceae bacterium | reverse complement strand
CCGCCGCCGAATATCGCGAGGCGGCCCGGATCGCGCCGGACAACGCGGACGTCCGCTACAATTACGGTGCGCTCCTGGCACAGCTCGGACGAACCTCCGCCGCGGCGGATGAATTCCGGGCAGCGCTCCGGTTGCGTCCGGACTTCGCGGCTGCCCATGCGGCGCTGGACCGGGTCGGCGGGCAGTAGCAAACAGCGCCTGAGCCGGTCTGATCTGCGTGGCGGTTGGGACCCGTCCGCCATGAGCAAAAGGAGCGCGAGCAAGCTCGCGGCCTACATTCTCCAGGCCGATAGGACTTATCTTGCGCAAAAAAAGGGCGGCTGCGCCAAGCAGCCGCCCTGAGGATGTCAGTCGCGAAATCAGAATCGCAGCAGGATGCCGGCCTGGACCTGCCAGCGAGAGATCGGAGTGTCGTTCGCCGTTACCGGCACGCCATCGAGGGTGCCGCTGTTGAACGTGTAGATCCATTGTCCCTTGCCGCCGTTGCCGGCCGCATCGTAGGTGGCGCCGGCGACGTTACGCCGGTACGAGTAGGGATACTCGTCCACGAGGCCCCACTTCGAATTCAGCATGTTGCCGATGTTCAGGAGATTCGCATACACCTCGAGTTTCATCCGGCGGAACACGGGAATTTCCTGCGTCAGCTTGATGTCGAGCGTCTCGGCACCCGGCGAGGTCTCGCTGTTCCGTGGCGCATGCGTGCCCATGTATTTCTTGAGGCTGCTCGCATTCACGAAGGCGAAGAACGAATCGCGCTCCGCCGTGCTCGTCCACCGGACCGCCGGATCGTCGGGTCCCGTCGGGACATAAAGCAGGTCGTTGTACGTGAAGCCGTCGCCGTTCGCGTCACCGCGGAACACCCACGAGTACGGATGTCCGGTCCGCCACTGATAGACGAACGACACGGTGGTCGGTGCGTTCCGGATCAGGTTCAGCTGGCGGGTCAGGCGCGCGACCACGCGATCCTTGATGTTCGTGTTCGAGATCGAAGCGGTGTCCTCATTGGGGTTGAACGAGGCGCGGTATTGGTAGTTCGAGAGCGCCACCGATGAGGTCATCGGCGTGACCTCGGTCGCCCGGCCGTGCGTCCAGGATGCACCCCACGACCACTTGTTGCGGAACGGACGCTCGACCGAGACCGTGACACCCCGACCGTCGCCTTTGTTGGTGTTCGTCAGGTACAACACGTCGGCAAAGCCCGGGGTATGACGGCGTCCAGCCGTCGAGGCGGAACCGGAGCTGAAGATCGTGCCGGCATAACGGATGCGGCCGTCGGGCATCGTGGTCGGACCGGTCGTTGCCACCTGGTAATTGAGGAACTCGGTTTGGAGCGCCTCGTAGGTCTTGATATAATACCCCTCGATGGTGAGCGTGAGGTCGCCGAACGGCAGCTTGTGATCGACGGCAAGGTTGGTCTTCCACACGGCCGGCTGGATCAGCTTCGGGTCCGTGATGTTGATGTTCGGTGTCGGCAGCGTGCCGGCGGGAACCGGCTGGTTGTTGACGTCCTTGTTGAACGTGATCGACGGCAATTGGGCCGAGGTGGCGGTCACGTTCGCAACCGAGCCGGCATTCGAATAGGCGTTCGAAATCCAGACCGCAGGGCTCTTGCCCTGGAAGAGTCCGATCCCGCCGCGGAACTGCGTCTTGCGGACCGCCGGGAGATTGTAGACGAAGCCCAGGCGCGGGCTAACGGTCCAGTTTCCGCTGTTGGTCGTGTCGTTGCGCGTGATCGGCTGGCCGTTGTCCCGGGTGAACCCGGCGGTCGAGAAGCCCGCCGCGACGGGCGGCTTGTCCCCGATGTAGGGATAATCCATCCGCAGGCCGCCCAGGAGAGTCAGCGCGCCGGCATGCCACGTGTCCTGGACGAACGCGCCGTAGGCGTCATAACGCCAATTCGCGATCGCATCGTTGATGGAGAAACCCGGATAGGCCTTCGCCAGCTGATAGTAGTTGGGCGGCGTGCCGGCATCCCAGGTCGCGGGACTCGCGAACGTGTAGTAACCATCGGTGAACTGGACGTAGGCGTTGTTGTAGGTCGTGGCAACTTCCTCCACGCCGGCGGTGATCGTGTGGTCGCCGATCGAGTATTCGCCGGAGAACTTGCCCTGAGCCTCCTTCGTCTTGATCTGGTTCAACTGCCGGGAGGATTCCGTGCCGAAGTAGACCGCACCGTTCGTGATCGTCGCACCGGTATCCAGTCGCGTGCCCTTGACGCCCTGCACCTGGACCTGCGGGAACGGCGTGCCGTTGTTTGCCGGTGATCCGTCGAACTTCGTGTACGATGCCGTGGCCTCGGTCCGGAAATTCGGCGTCCACTGGCTGAAGAGCTGGGCGGTGTAGCTGTCGGTGTTGCGCGGCTGGGTGAACCAGTAATTGCTGAGCGACGTCGACGTGCTGCCGGTGTAGTTCGCGAACGAGGTCGTCTTGCCGTAATTCCGGCGGTACGTGACGGACAGCCGCTGGTTCTCGACGATGTTCCAGTCGAGCTTCGCAATCGTCGTCCGCTGATTCGCGGTGTTGTTGGCGATCAGATCGCCGGGCTCGTAACCATAGGACTTGGCCTTCGCGACGATGGCCGCGAGGACGGTCGGGTCGGGGATGAAGATGGCCTGCGGCGGCGCTGACGTGCGCTTGAACTCCTCGTAGGCGAGGAAGAAGAACAGTTTGTCCTTGATGATCGGCCCGCTGAACGTGAACACCGGCGTCGTTTCCCTGAAGGTCTCGTGCGCGCCGCTGACGGGATTCTTCGCCCGCATGTTCTGGCCGGTGTACTCGAAGCGGGCGCTGCCGTGGAACTGGTTCGTGCCGGACTTGATGACCGCGTTCAGCAGTGCGCCGGTGAAACCGGCGCGGCGGACATCATACGGGGAGAGGTCAACCGAGAAGGATTGGATCGCGTCGAGCGGGATCGGGCTTTTCAGCGAGGAGAAGCCGTTGCTGTTGAGACCGAAGGTGTCGACCGACTGGACGCCATCGATGAGGAACGAATTGTACCGGAAATTCTGTCCCTGGGCGCTGAGCTGACCGCCCTGGTCGAGGGATCCCAGGTAGAGGCGGGAGTCGAGTTGCGCGATATCCTGGATGTCGCGGCGCACCGTCGGGACCTCGGCGATTTCCGCCGAACTCAGCGATGTGCTCGTGCCAATCTTACCCGCGCCAAACGTGATATCCCGGTCCGAGCTGACGGTGAATTTCTCCATCGTCACGACCTCGGTTCCGAGCGAGACGTCCTGCACGGTGGAGTCACCCAACTCGAGGTTGATGTCTTTGACCGTCTCGGACGTGAACTGCGGACTGGCGACCGTGAGCGTGTACGGTCCGCCCGGACGGAGGCCGGAGATGTTGTACTGGCCGTTGGGACGCGTCGTCGTCGCCGCCGTCGTCCCGGATTCGTCGTGCACGATCGTGACGGTCGCGCCGGCGATCGGTTTGCCCTGTTTGTCGGTGACGAGGCCGTTGATCGCGGACGTCGTGATGCCCTGCCCGTACGCGCCGATAACGAACGCCAGGAACAAGGCTATGCCCCCGGCGACTCTGAGGATGCGAGTCGAAGTGCTGGTTTGCATGGAGTAAGTTGCGCGATGCTGTGGTCGCGCGCTGGAACCTGCATCCTGTGTCATAAGTTGCGGCCAACGCGAAGACACGGTTGTTCACACGTTGCGGTTATCGCGCGCGCTTATGACAACAAACAGCCGCGCGTTTCGGGACTGCGCGGCGGTACGCGATCGCGAACTGCAAAAAAAGGCGGCTGCGTTGCCGCAGCCGCCTTGGAAGGTGAGTCGGTGAGAGGAGCGATCAGAACCGCAGCAGCACGCCCGCCTGGACCTGCCAGCGCGACACCGGGAAATCGTTCGCGACCGTCGGCACGCCATCGAGCGTCCCGCTGTTGAACGTGTAGTTCCACTGCCCCTTGCCGCCGTCGCCCGCAGCGTTGTAGGTGGCACCGGCTACGGCCCGCTTGTAAGAGAACGGCACCTCGTCGACCAGGCCCCACTTCGAATTCAGCAGGTTGCCGAGATTGATGATGTTGAGGTAGAGCTGGGCCTTCAGCCGACGGAAGATGGGGAGGTCCTGGGTGATCTTCACGTCGAAGGTCTGGACGGAAGGCGAGGTCTCGCTGTTCCGGGGCGCGTGCCCGCCCATGTAGTTCTTCAGGTCGGTCGAGTTCACAAACGCGAAGAAGGCATCGCGCTCCGCCGGCTTCGCCCAGGCCACCCTGGGATCGTTCGGGCCGGTCGGAACGTACAGCAGGTCGTTGAACGTGAAGCCGTCGCCGTTCGCGTCACCGCGGAAGATCCAGGAATACGGATGACCGGTGCGGACCTGGTAGACCACGGAAACCGTGGTCGGGGCGTTACGGATCCAATCGAAGCGACGGGCGATCTGGGCGACGACGCGATCCTTGATGTTCGTGTTCGAAATCGAAGCGACATCCTCGTTCGGGTTAAAGACGGCGCGACCCGAGTAGTTCGATCCGGCAACCGACGACGTCATCGGGCTGACCTCGGTCGCATGCGCGTGCGTCCACGAGAACGACCATGACCAGTTGTCAATGAAGGGACGCTCCACCGAAAGCGTGACGCCGTGGGCGTCACCCTTGCTGGTGTTCGTCAGGTAGTAAACGTCCGCAAAGCTGGCGATCCGACGGCGTCCACTGACCGAGGCAAAGGTCCCGCTCGTCGGCGTACCTGCATAGAGGATACGGCCATCCGGTGCGGTGGTCGGACCGCTGGTCGGGAGCTTGTAGTTGAGGAACTCGGTGTTCAACGCCTCGTCGACCTTGTTGAAGTAGACTTCGGCGGTGAAGGTCAGGTTGCCGAACGGCAGACGGTGATCCAACGCAAGGTTGGCCTTCCACAGCGAAGGCTGCGCGAGCTTCGGATCCGTGATGTTGATGTTGGGTGTCGGCAGCGTCCCGGCCGGCACCGGCTGGTTGTTTACGTCCGGGCTGAACGTGATCGAGGACAACTGGCCGCTCGTCGCGGTGACATTGGCAACCGCCCCGGCGTTGGAATAGGCGTTCGAAATCCAGACCGCGGGATTCTTGCCCTGGAAGAGACCGATGCCACCACGGAACTGGGTCCGGCGGACGTGCGGAACCTTGTAAACGAAGCCAACGCGCGGTGCGAGGGTCCAATTGCCGCTGTTCGTCGTGTCGTTTCGCGTGACCGCCTGGCCATTGTCGAGGGTGAAGCCGGCGGTCGAGAATCCGGCCGCCACCGGCGGCTTCTGGCCGATGTACGGGTAGTCAAGCCGGAGGCCAGCCAGCAAGGTCAACGCATCGCTCGGCCGCCAGTTGTCCTGGGCGTAGGCCGCGTAGGCATCGTAGCGCCAGTTGGCGATCGCATCGTTGATGCTGAAGCCGGGGTAGGCCTTCGCCAGTTGGAATGCCGCCGGCGGGGTTCCCGCCTCCCAGGCCGCGAGGCTGGAGAACGTGTAGTAGCCATCGGTGTACTGCACGAAGGCATTGTTGTACCGGGTCGAAATATCTTCCAGTCCGGTCGTGATCGTGTGGTTGCCGATGGAATACTCCGCGTTGAACCGGCCCTGGGTTTCCTTCGTCTTGATCGCGTTCAACTGCCGCGAGGATTCGGTGCCGAGGTAGATCGCGCCGTTCGTGATCGTCGTTCCCGTGTCGAGTCGCGTGCCGGTCAAGCCGCCGATCTGGACCTGCGGAAACGCCGGACCATTGTTCTTCGGCGAACCGTCGAATTTCGTGTAGGACACCGTGGCTTCGGTCCGGAAGTTCGGAGTCCACTGGCTGAAGAGCTGCGCGGTGTAGCTGTCGGTGTTGCGCGGCTGCGTGTACCAGTAGTTGCTGAGCGACGTGGCCGTCGAATTCGTGTAGTTTCCAAAAACGGCCACCTGACCATAATTTCTGCGGTAGGTAACGGACAGGCGCTGCCCCTCCATGATGTTCCAGTCAATCTTCGCGATCGTCGTGCGCTGATTGGCCGTATTGTTGGCGACGAGATTACCGGCATCGTAACCCAGCGCCTTGGCGCGCGCGACGACCGCGGCGAGTTGGGTCGGATCGGGAATGAAGTTGGCCTGCGGCGGCGCCGATTTGCGCTGGAAATTCTCGTAGCAGAGAAAGAAGAACAGTTTGTCCTTCAGGATCGGCCCACTGAACGTGTACGTGGGCGTCGTCTCCTTGAAGGTCTCGTGCGCACCGTTTACCGGGTTCTTGGCCCGCATATTCTGGCCGGTGTACTCGAACCGCGCGCTGCCATGAAATTGATTGGTGCCGGATTTGATGACCGCGTTCAGCAGCGCACCGGTGAACCCGGCCCGACGGACGTCGTAGGGCGCCAGATCAACCGAGAACGACTGGATCGCGTCGAGCGGAATGGGGGTGCGGAGCGAAGAAAACCCGTTGCTGTTCAGGCCGAACGTGTCGACCGCCTGCACGCCGTCGATGAGGAAGGAGTTGTAGCGGAAGTTCTGGCCTTCGGCGCTCAGTTGGCCGCCCTGGTCGAGCGAACCGAGGAAGAGTCGTGAATCGAGGTTGGCGATATCCTGGATGTCGCGCCGGACCGTCGGCACCTCGGCGATGTCGGTCGCACTGAGTGTCGTGCTCGTGCCCATCTTGCCGGAGCCGAACGTCGTGTCGTGCTCCGAGGTCACCGTGAATTTTTCCATCTGCACGATGTCCGACCCGACGCTGAAATCGACGGTCTGCGATTCACCCAGACCCAGCGTGATTCCCTGACGGGTGTCAGGCGCCAGTCCCGCCGCGTTCACCGTGACCTTGTAAGGTCCGCCGGGGCGAAGCCCGGAGACGTTGTATTGGCCGTTGGAACGCGTGGTGGTGGTGTCGGTTGTGCCCGACTCCTCGTGCACAATCGTCACAGTGGCGCCGGCCAGGGGCTTGCCCTGTTTGTCGGTCACGGTGCCGTTGATGGCGGACGTCGTCACGCCCTGACCAAATACAGAAGAGGCGAACAGTATCCCGAGCAAGCAGAGCCCGGCGACCGCCCGCGTAAGTAGCGAGGTTCGTTTCATTGGGTATGTAGTTGTAGCTTGGTTCCCGTACCTTCGGTGAAACCCACCGGATTTACGTTGGGTCGAGGGAAACGCCGCGACCACCAAGGTCAAGGCTCGGCGGGGGCGTATCCGTTTCGTAACACTCTGGCGCCGACAAGCAGACGTCGTGCCCGCGCCGCGGCGGAAGCGACGGTGCAGGTTGCACGATCGCGGATTTCGGGTCGCGCAGCCTGCACGAAACCAGTCCCCGACGCGGCCATCGGGGGATTTACCGGCGAAAATCTAACGCTCTGGGGGAATGTAACTTGAGCCCGCTTTCGCGGAGTTGGCACGCGCTGAGGTTAAAGCACGGGATCACGCAGCCCAGCTCAGCTCATCACCAACCCTCATCTCGTTATCATGACGAACTCTCCTCTTCCCACTCCCAAGCTGAACCGCAATGCCTCCGAACGCGCCGCGCGGGCCGCCGCCTCGCAGCAAGAAGCCGAATACGACGCCGAACTGGTGCGCCGCTTCAACGGCGGTGACGAGGATGCGTTCGTCGAGATCATGAACCGGTATCGCGAGAAGATCTTCTCCGTGGCGCTGGCGCTGCTGCGGAACCGGGCCGACGCCGAGGAAATCGCGCAGGACACGTTCATCCGCGCGCACCGCGGTCTCTGCCGCTTTCGTGGCGATTCGTCGCTCGCGACCTGGCTGCACCGCATCGCCGTGAATCTCGCGCGCAACCGCTACTGGTACTTCTTCCGCCGCCGGCGGCACGCCACACTCTCGCTCGACTGCGCGCTCAGCGACGACAGCGAAGCGACCTTCGCCGATCTGGTGGCGACGACCGCACCGAATCCCGCGCGTGAGGCCGCGACCGACGAATTTGCGCAGTTGGTGACCGTGTGCATGGAGAAGCTCGATGCACGTCACCGCGAAATCCTCACCCTGCGCAACCTTCTCAACCGCTCCTATGACGAGATTGCGCAGGCGCTCGGCATCAACGTCGGCACCGTCAAGAGCCGCATCGCACGCGCGCGCGGAAACCTGCGGGCGCTGCTCGCCGAGGCCTGTCCGGAATTCGCGCCCGACGCGGCGCCCGGCGACTGGTTCGAACCGAACCGCCCGAGCGGACGCCTCGAGGTGACCACCGTCTAAACGAGCTTTCCCGGCACCCACGAAGCCGCGTCGCATCCGTGCAGGGCGGCTTCGTCTTTTTTGAACCGTCGAACCCGTGTTTCTTTGTGGTCGCCGTCGCCCAACGGGCGGCGGTCCTCGTCCGGAACCGGAGGCCGTCCAGATTGGCACTTGATCCGCCCGCGTTCGCACCTACCTGTGGCGCGTGCCCCCCGTTGCCGTTTCTCCCCTTGCCGCCCGTCGGTTCATGCTGCGCGCCGAAGGGATCGAGACGCCGTTTCCCAACGTGGCCGAGGCGCTCGCGCACCTCGGCTACGTCCAGGTCGATCCGCTGAACATCTGCGGACGGATGCACGATCTCATCCTCCGCAATCGCGTGACCGGCTATCGCGAGGGCGATTTGATGCGGCACCTGCACGAACCGGTCACCGCCGCAGCCGGTGACGCGCGAGACAGGACCGGGCGGGTCGCATTTGAACACCACCACCCGGAGACGAACGTGCTGGTCGCTTTCCCGCTCGAGGCGTGGCCCCATCTCCTCGGCGCCATGCGGGACCGGTCGCGCCGGACAGGAGCGTGGTCGGGAAGACTGACCCCAACGGAACGCAAGCTGGCTCCCACCCTGCTCGCCGAGATCGCCGCGCGCGGACCGCTCGGTTCAGAGGACTTCGATGACGACCGGCGCGCGCACCGGATCGTCTGGGGTGCGGCGTCACTCGTGAAGAGCACCCTGCAGAAGCTCTTCTTCCATGGCCAGCTCCTGATCGCGCAGCGGGGCAACGGCCGACGGCGCTACGATCTGCCGGATCGCGTGCTGCCGCCGAAAATTCTCGCGCAAATGGAGGCGCCGGCACGGGAAACAAAGCGTTGGATTGCGTTGCTGAAGGTCCGGCAGCGCCGACTGGCCACGTTGAAACGGGATGAATTGCATGCCGTCGCCGACGCGGTGTGCACCGTCAGCGTCGAGGGATGTCCGCCGCTTTATTGCCTGAAGCATGATCTGGCCGCGCTGCACGCCGCCTCCGGCGCCACCGAAACCTCCACGGGTACGCCGGCTCCGGCTTCGAAATCCGTGCCAACGCTCCTGCTCGCACCGCTTGATCCGCTGATCTACGACCGGCGCGTAACGCGCGCCCTCTGGAATTTCGATTACACCTGGGAAGCGTACACGCCGGCGGCGAAGCGCCTCCGTGGGCACTATGCCCTTCCCGTTCTCGCGGGGACCGAACTCGTTGGACACGTGGAGCCCAAGGTTGACCGCCGGGCCGGGCGGCTGACCGTCGCATCGCGGTCGCTTCGCCGCGGATATCGCGTCGCCGAGGCGCTTGACGCCCTCGCGGCCTGGCTCGGCGTTGCCCGCTGAAACCGTTCAGGTTCTCGCCAGCAGGCCGGGCAACGCCACCGGCGGCACCCCGGCCAGCATGTTCTGCAATCCCTCGACGGCGATCAGCGTGATCCGATGTTCGCCGGCATAATCGAGGGCATCGGTGGTGAATCCCTTGGGGGATACGAACCAGCCGGTATCCGTTCCTTCCGCCGTCATCGTGCCGAAGAGCGCGCGGACCGGCTTCACGCCCACCGCCCCCGCACCGCCGGCAGCACAGCACACGAGCACCCGCGGGCTGATGTCGCCGGACCGACGGAGTTCGATGTCGGCATCGCCGGCCCCGCCCCGCACGCGCACCGCAAACTCGTCGACCTCCGCCAGACCGGCCACAATCGCCACGAGCTTCTGCTTCGGCCAGGCCACCATGTCGGACGCCAAAGGGAGACCGCCCGCGGCGGCCTCGATTCGGCCGGTGATCTTGGCCATGTCCGGCATCGGGCCCTCGCGGCGTCGCCAGAGCACCCGCCAGAACACCACCACGAGAATCGCGGCCGCACCGATCGCCGCTCCGACGAGATAAAGCGCGCGTTTGAGCGCGAGGGCAGTGCGCGTCGTGACTTGCTGACCGGCAGTGGCGGCCGCGGCGGAGTCGGCGGAGCGCGGTGCCGCCTCGGGGTTGGGGTTGGCGGCCGCCGTGGCGAAACCCTCGGTGGCGGACTTGGCGAGCCGAACCGCGGCCATGACCCGCTCGCGGTATGATCCGACGCCGCTGTTTGCGGCGAGGTTGACCCGCGCCAGCTGGGTCCCGTCGGGCGAAAGCACCAGCAGGGTCGGATACGTGGTCACGCCGTAGCGGTCACGGGCCCGGATATTTTCCGGACTGATTCTGACCGGAACGGGAGTTCCGCGGGGAAAATCCAGCTTCACGAAAACGAAGTCGCCCGCGAATGCGGCGACGAACTCCGGCTGGTTCTCCACCTCGTCGTGAAACAAACGACAGGCGGGCGACCAATCCGAGCCCGTGAACAGCGCCAGGATCCGAATCTGGCGATCCACCGCCACCGACTGCGCCGTATCCAGCCTGGTCAGCCAATATGCCGGTGGGAGTTCGGCCGGTTTTCGGGTGGTCGCGGTCGCGGCGGGCGGACGCAGGCGCGGCTGCTGCCACGGCACGTCGGGCGAGAAATTCACCCGCTCCACCCGGCCGTTTTCGAGCACCACATCGCCCTGATCGTAACTGAGGATTTCCTTGGTGCCGGAACGCGACTGGCCATTCGGCCAGCCGTAGGCGCCAATCACCTCGTCGCGGGTGGCGCCGGGACCGACCGCCGGTTGGTGGTCTGCGGACGCCGCGGTCAGCGCCACCGGGCCAAGTGCCTGGACGCACAGGGAGAAGACCATCCACCGAAAGTGCTGGAACGCTCTCACGGCTCCTTACCTTCTCTCGATTTCAGGGGGAAGTGGCAAGCCCGCCTGCGCCCCGGGTCGACAATTCAGTCGGACAGCGATCGCGTGCACGGCCCAACTCGCCCGGCATGGGGCAATAACACCGCGCGGTCGTGTTTTGCCGGATTCAAGATTGAACGGGAGCCGCCGGATCTCCGATGTTCGCCCCTCCGTGCGCGATCTCGCTCATCTTCTCAAGGCCACCTTTGGCTACTCCAGCTTCCGTCCGCTGCAGCGCGAGATTTGCGAGGCGACACTGGCCGGTCGCGATGTGTTCGCGCTGCTGCCGACCGGCGGCGGCAAATCGTTGTGTTTCCAACTCCCGGCACTGGCCCGGCCTGGGCTGACCGTGGTCGTCTCTCCGCTCATCGCGCTGATGAAGGACCAGGTCGACGCGCTGCAGGCGAGCGGCGTGGCGGCGACGTTTCTCAATTCCACGCTGGACGCCGATGAATCCCGTAGCCGGCTGCGCGGCCTGCACCGGGGAGAATACAAGCTCCTCTACGTTGCGCCGGAGCGGCTGATGCTCGATGGCTGGGCGGAAAACCTCGCGAAGTGGAATCTGAGCTGCCTCGCGATCGACGAGGCACACTGCGTCTCGGAATGGGGTCACGACTTCCGGCCGGAATACCGCCAGTTGGCGCGGCTGCGGCAGTCGATGCCGGACACGCCGGTGATCGCCCTGACCGCGACGGCGACCGAGCGGGTGCGGGCGGACGTCATCACGCACCTGCGCCTGCGCGACCCGGACGTGTTCGTCGCCAGCTTCAATCGTCCGAACCTCACGTACCGGGTCGTGCCGAAGGACCAGCCGCTGAAGCAGATCATCGATTTCGTCCGGAAGCGCGAACACGAGTGCGGCATCATCTATTGTGCGAGCCGGGCGGCGGCGGAACGTGTGGCCGAGTCGCTCGCCGGCCGCGGTTTTTCCGCCCGCGCGTATCATGCCGGGCTCGACGCCGGGGAACGGGCGCGAAACCAGGAGCAGTTCCTGCGGGATGACACGCGGATCATCTGCGCGACGATCGCGTTCGGGATGGGCATCAACAAGCCGAACGTCCGGTGGATCATCCATCACGACCTGCCGAAGAACATCGAGGGTTACTACCAGGAAACCGGCCGGGCCGGCCGCGACGGGCTTCCGGGCGACTGCCTGCTGCTCTTCAGCGCCGGCGACATCGCGAAGCAGACCCATTTCCTCGACGAGATCACGGACGAGACCGAGCAGAAGGTGGCGCGGGCGCAGTTGCGCCAGATGGTGCACTACGCCGAGAGCGCCGGCTGCCGGCGGGCGGAACTCCTCGAGTACTTCGGCGAGAAATTTCCGCTCGATAACTGCGGCGCGTGCGACAACTGCGTCGAACCCCGCGAAACCTATGACGGAACGATCGTCGCGCAGAAATTTCTCTCGTGCATTTATCGGATCGCCCAGAACAGCCGGTTCAGCGTCGGGCTGAACCACATCATCGAGATCCTGACCGCGGCGGATACCGACAAGATCCGGCGCTGGGGCCACGATCGGCTGACGACCTACGGAATCGGCGGCGAGTTGTCGCGCCCGCAGTGGTCGGCGGTCGGCCGGGAACTCATGCGCCTCGGCTACGTCACGGTCGCGGAAGGCGAATACGCGACGCTCGAACTGACCACCGAAGGAATGGACGTGCTGAAGAAGCGCACGCCGATCACGCTGACCAAGCCGATGATCATGCCCAAGGCCCGGCGGGTCGCCGCCCGACGCGAGGGCGAAATCGACTGCGACGAGATCCTGTTCGAACGGCTGCGCGGCCTCCGGAAACGCCTCGCGGATGAGCGCGGGGTACCGGCGTACATTGTGTTTGGCGACACGACCCTGCGTGCGATGGCCCACCACTATCCGACCACGGTCGACGCGATGGAGGGCATCCCCGGCGTGGGGGAAAAGAAGCGCGCCGAGTTTGGCGACATATTTGCCGCGGAGATCCGCGCCTACCTGGAGACGAACGCCCGGATGGCGTTCTAGAGACGGTCAACTCATGCGGCGGCGAAGGGACCTCTCGACCGCCCGGGCGCTTTGGCGGCCAAGGGACTGGCCGCCCTACCTCCTCGATCCGTAAGGTAGGGCGCGGAGTCCGTTCCGCGCCATTGCTGGCTGGGAGCGGACTCCCAGCCCTACCACCTGAGCTATCGCGCCGGCGATCGGCTACAGCTTTGTGTCACCTGCTCTAGTGGTGGTTCCACCAGTCCCGGATGCTGTCCGCCATGTCGTGCGCCACCGTGGGAATATTGCGGACCGCCTCGTGCGCCTGCGGGAAGTGGTGCACGGCGAGCCACAGCAGTGTTCCGACAACGGCAACCCAGATGAACGCGTCCATCACGCAGAAGAGCGCGAACGGCGCGCCGGGCGCACCGCGAGCGCCATAATAGAATGCCCGGCGGGCGGCCTTCAACGGCCACACCATCATCCCGTAGACGAAAAGCAGGATCAACACGGCCACCCAAACCGGCATTCCCACTGGCAGCACCACTCCAAACACGGTCCCCGTCGCGAGGAGCGAGATCAGCGTGCAAATCCACGCGATCACCAGCGCGCCGTGCAGGAGCGATACCACCGGCAGGGCGAGTCCCAAACCGGGATTCC
Source organism: Opitutaceae bacterium (assembly GCA_035545515.1). Taxonomy (GTDB): domain Bacteria; phylum Verrucomicrobiota; class Verrucomicrobiia; order Opitutales; family Opitutaceae; genus ER46. The sequence goes on along the minus strand of DASZYH010000267.1, from coordinate 60,253 downwards.
ACGTTCCCATGCCCCAGTAGTGCTCCCAGTTTCGGCGGCAGTCCTGGGCGGTGGCCGTGGCCTCGCGTTGCACGTTCGCGCTCCAGTTGCGCATGTCACGCTTGAAGCGCCGGCGCCACTCGCGGCGGGCCTGACGGTCGGGAAAGGATTTCATCGCCTCGTAGTACCCTTGTTTCGCCCGGCGGATGAAGTCCTGCGCGGTCGGCGGGACTCCGGTCGCGGCCGCCTTTTCGTCCGGCGTCAGCGCCTGGGGAACGACGATCGCCATGATGATGTAAACGAGGATTCCGGCGCCCCAGATCAGGGTGAGCAGCACGAACGCGAGCCGCACGATCGTCGGATCGATGTTGAAGTACGCGGCGAGACCATTGCACACGCCGGCGATCATGGCGCCTTCGGGGATCCGATAGAGGCGCTTGGGGGCGGGTGCCGTGCCGGCAGGCTGTGCGGCACCGCTCGACGAAGCCGATCCGCCACCGCTCGCTGTCGTCGATGCGCCCGACGCGGCCCCGGCATCGTCCTGGATGGGACCCATCTGGGAGAGGACCGCCTCAACCTCGCGGGTCAGGATGACGTTCTTGTACCCACTGAGGAGTCCGCGGAATTTCTCGCCGATCGCCTGCTCGATATCGGAAAGGATTTCGTCCCGGTCCGGGTTCCCCTGGAGCCGCGCCGCGGCGTCGTCGAGATAGGCCCGCAGGGCATCGTAGCCGGCCTCCTCCAACTGGAAGGAGATGCCGCCGAGGTTGATCGTGGTCACTTTATTCATGGCGATGGGGTGATTATTTCTGTCCGAGATTTTTCACCGTGCCGCTGATCCGGCTCCAGTAATCGAGGGTTTCGCGCAGCTGCTCGCGGCCCTTGGCCGTAAGCTCGTAATACTTTCGCGGGGGGCCGGCCTCCGATTCCTTCCACTCGTAGTCAACGAGGCCTTCGCGGCGCATCTTGCTCAGCAGCGGATAGAGCGTGCCTTCCTGGGTGGAGAATTCGGTTTCGCTCAACTGCTTCAGGATATCCGCCACGTAAACCTTCTCCGCGGAGATGATCTTGAGGAGGAGGAACTCGAGGAGCCCCTTGCGAATAGCGAAAAATTTCTCGTCGACGCTCATGCGAAGTGGTTCGTGGAAAAGGTACCTTGTCTTGCCAAGGTACTATGGCGTGAGCCGGTGGCAAGGAGAATTTTCGAATGCCTCCGCCTCACGGCAGCGCCGCGCGCCCCGTCAATGCGGATGATGGTGCCGGCTCAAAGCGCCGGCACTCCAGGGCCCTGGTTCAGCCAAACCTCCATTGGTGCAAGGCCCCGGTTGTCCCAGGCGAAGTACGGAATCGCGGTAATCGGACCTACGCGCCGCCCTTCCGAGACCGCACCGTCGAGCGTCAACACCGTCACGCCGCCCAGGAGCTTCGGACGCGCCTCGGCTCGCACCTGCGCCGTTATCGGCACGCTCAGCGAGCCCAGGTGCAGCGCCCGATCGACATCCTCGACACAATAAACGAGAGGCCCGCGCTCGAACGCCACCCGACCCTTTGTCGCCGCGATGTGCGCATTCCCTTCCACGCGGTGCGGAACCATCGGGAGCTCGAGATCGACCGCATCCCCGGGCTGCCATTCGCGCGTGATCGCAACATACCCATGGTCCATCGCCGCCTCGACTTTCCGGCCGGCCACCGTAACCTCCCAGGCGGGCGTCGCCGCGGCATTCTCGTAGGTGTAGAGATCGGTCGGCACCGGGCGTCCCTGCGCCCACTCGGGGATTCGCAGGCGCAGCGTGAAGGTCCTCGCCGTCGCGGGCGTCACGACGAGGTGAACCGCACCATCCCAGGGATAGTTGGTCGTCTGCGTGAGTTTCACGGTTGCGTTCCCCAGTTTCACCTCCCCCTCGCTATCGGCGTACAGGTTCACGTACAGCGAATCACCCCGGACGGCATAGAAGTACCCCGTCAGCGACGCGAGCGTCCGCATGAGGTTCGGCGGGCAGCAGGCGCACCCGAACCACGGGACCCGGCCCGCATGCCCGCTGTTGTTCTTCTTCTCGCCGTCGTACTCCAGGGGATTCGGGTAGAAGAACCGATCGCCCGATTCCGACACGCCGCTGATGAAGCCGTTGTAGGCGGTGCGTTCGAACACATCCATGTACTTCGCGTCGCCCGTCATCAGAAACATCCGATGGTTCCACATCATGAGGGCAACGGCGGCGCAGGTCTCGTTGTAGCCGTCGTTCGGCAGTTCATAGTCCTTCCCGTATCCTTCCCACTTGGACACCGCCCCCACCCCGCCGGTGAGGTAGAGTTTTTTCCCGGCCACGTTGTCCCAGATTTTCGTGATCGCGTTGAAATATCGTTGGTCGCCGGTCAACGCGGCGACATCCGCCATCCCGCTGTACATGTAGTTCGCCCGGACGGCGTGCCCGACGGCCTCGGTCTGATCGACCACGGGGAGCTGGCGCTGGTTGTACATCAGGTCCTGCAAGCGGGCGTTCCCCTGCGTGTCGCCGGGATATGCGGGACCGCGGTTGTCCAGGAAGATCCGGGCGAGCGTCAGGTACCGCTGGTCTCCGGTCACCCGATACAGCTTCACCAGTCCCATCTCGACGATCTGATGCCCCGGCGCGATCCGGAGCTTCCGGTCGCCGAAGTCGCGCCAGAGCAGGTTCGCATTCCGGATCGCGACATCGAGCAGCGTGCGCTTGCCGGTGGCGTCGTAATGCGCCACCGCGGCTTCGTAGAGGTGTCCGCAGCAGTACAGCTCGTGGCTGAGGATCGGGTCGTTCTCCCACCGCTTTTGTCCGACCCACTTGTGCGCCGGCGAGTCGGGATGCATCGTGCGAAACGTGTAAAGATACCCGTCGGGTTCCTGCGCCGCCGCGATCCGCGCGATCCAGCCATCGAGCTTCGCCGACAGGGCCGCGTCGGGATGCATGCTCAGCGAATACGAGGCCGCCTCGATCGACTTGTACGCATCCGTGTCGTCGAACGGGAAGATCGTCAGCGGCATGTTCTGGAAATGCGCCTCGCCCGCCGCCCGGCGACGGAGGGTTTCCGCCGCCAGGTCGAAATTCTTCAACCGGTTCGATTCCTCGCACTGCTTGAGCGCAAACGGGATCGTAACCGTGCGATTCACCTCCTGGCGCTCGCTCCAGAATCCGCCGGTGAGATGGACGTTCGTGAACGGAACCGGCTGGACCGGGTAATCAGCAGCACGGGCGCCGGCAACGGAAACGAGCAGGAGTGCGAAAACGAGGGCGTGACGCATAGGCGTGAAGGGGTGGCGCAAACTCTTCCCCGGCTCGCCCGGTGAGTCCAAGGCGAATCCACAGGACGGTCCCACGCCGACGCCCGTGTCCCGCTACACGACACCGGCAACCGCAAGCCTGCTTGCCGTGGTCTGTCATCAGGAACCCGGCAAGCAGGCTCGCACTTTCGCGCGGGGCACGACTGCTATGGCCCCAAAAGTTTCTTCTGTTCGGCGTCGTCCCAATCGCCGCCGTCACTCATCGGCTCGACGGCCTCGACGAACTGCAGCCCCTCGGCGAAACTCCACAACCAGCAAGCGCCGTCGTGGCGGTCGTGGATCAACATGAAATCCGGTACGGTGTTTCGGTTCGCGGTCGTGATGCTGAACTGCCCGTGCGTCAGTTGGTCGAGGAGCCCCGGCAGGAGGGAGGCGGGTTGCGTCGCCTCGAGCGACACGGTCCAGCTTCCCGTTACGCCCACGGGCATATGCCCCTGGAAGTAGTATCCAAAAAATCGCGGCGGAAGAAAATGTCCGGTCGCACGCAGCTTCCGCAGTTGCTCGTTCACCAAACCGACGAATCCGACTCGCCAGGGAAAATCAGCCGGCAATTCGAACCCGGACAGCGGGATCAGTAAATTGTCGTCCATGGCTGGTTCTCCTTTGGGTTTGTCTCTCGTGCTTAACGGCGCAGATCGCGACGAGCTGAAGCAACTTCGACCGTCGGGTACCGAAAGCGTGTCACACTTGCCCGGCATCGTGCGGCCGCTAGGGTGTTGCGGTGCCACTCAACCGGAAGCTGCAACAGCTCGTCGACGAACTCTCGGTCATCGATGATCCCCAGGAGCGGCTTTCGCTTCTCGTTGACCGCTCGCGAAAAACGCCACCCCTGCCAGCGGCGGAACGCACCGAAGCGAATCTGATCCCCGGGTGCGTTTCGGTCGTATGGGTCGTCGGCGAGGTACGCAATGGGCTCTGCTATTTTCGTTCCGATGCCGAATCCGCCATCGTGCGCGCGCTCGTGGGGTTCCTGTGCGAATTCTTTAGTGGTTTCACCCCGGAAACGCTGCTCGCCGGCGACCCAGATCCCCTCGACGCGCTCGGTCTCGCCCGCACCCTGTCGCCCACGCGGCGCAACGGCTTGAACGCAACCCGGTCGGCCATTCGCGCGTTTGCCGCGCGGGCGCGATCGGCGGACCAGGCAGCCACACGTCCGCCGCAACCGCCGCCGTGAACGTGGCCCTGCCACCCTCGCCATCCGGAGCTTCCATGGGCCGCCTCTTCGACGCGCACAATCACCTGCAGGACCCCTGGCTCGCGCCGCACCGCGAGCGGGTCTTCGCCGACCTCGCATCCATCGGGATTGAAGCCGCGGTCGTAAACGGGACCGGGGAGCGGGACTGGGAGGACGTCGCGGCGCTTGCGCGCGCGCATCACTGGGTGGTTCCAAGCTACGGGCTGCATCCATGGAATGTGGGCAACGCTGCACCCGGTTGGCGCGATGCGCTCTGCCGCCATCTCGAGGCGGACCCGCGCGCCGGGGTCGGCGAGATCGGCCTCGACCGCTGGATCCTCGAGCGGGCAAAACCCGACGATCCCCGGCTCGCGGGACTCCGCCGCGCGTCGATCGACGAACAACGGGAGGCCTTCCGGTGGCAGCTCGAACTCGCGGCGGCGGAAAACCGTCCCGTGACGATCCACTGCCTCGAGGCGTGGGGTCCTTTGCTCGACTGCCTCAAGTCGGCGCGACGGCCCGCGCGTGGTTTCCTGCTGCATGCGTACGGCGGTTCCGCCGAACTGGCGCGCGACTTCGCGGCGCTGGGAAGCTATTTCTCGTTCAACGGATATTTCCTCGGCGCCCGCCAGGCGGCGAAGCGCGCGGTCTTCGCCGGGTTGCCGGTCGATCGTCTGCTCGTGGAAACCGACGCGCCCGCGATGCCCCTTCCGCCGGAATGGCGGACCTACTCGCTGCCGGAACTCGACGGCGGCGGCGTGATCAATCATCCGGCCAATCTCGGCGCGGCCTACGCCGGGCTGGCCGAAACGCGCGGGGTGCCGGTTGAGTCGCTCGCCGCGGATGTCGAACGGAACTTCCTGCGGTTCTTCAGCTGAAATGACGTTGGGCGAAAACGGCCCATCGCCGACTTAACACGGCCGCGACGTGACCTGCCGCAGGCGCGCGTACAGCTCGGCCAGCCTCGGCATTTCGACTCCCGCGACCTGGGCCCGGCGCAGCGGCTCACCCCAAATTGCCTCGACCTCGACATCCCGGCCCGCCCGGAAATCAACCAGACTCGACGGCTGGTACGCACCCATCGGAGGAGTGACGTCGAATTGCTGCGCGAGGAACTCGTCCGGAATTGCAAAGCCGAACGCGGACGCGGCGCGCTGCACCTCACGCATCAGCGAGCGGACGATTGTGGCGAGCGAAGGGTCGCCGCACAGGCGGTCGGTTGTTGCGTTGTGGGCGACGGCGAGCCCGTTGAACGGCACATTCCAGACCAGCTTCCGCCATCGTGCCTCGAGCAGGTTCTCGGCGATCCGGATCGTGACGCCCGCCGCGGAAAACTGCCCGGCCAGCCGGTGTGTCCTGTCGTTTGGCGAGCGTCCAAACTCTCCCAGTGTCACCGAGCCGGGGTGGTAGCACGTAACCTCACCCGGGCCAGTCCGGGTCGACGCGATGAACGCCAGGCCGCCAAGCACTCGCTCCGCGCCAAACGCCGCGGCGAGCGCTTCATCCGCGCCCAATCCGTTCTGAAGCGTCAGGATCGCGGTGGTCGGCTTCAGCAGCGGGGGAATCAATCGGGCGAGTTCGGCGTTTGCCGTGGTCTTCAGGGTCACGATGACAAGGTCCACCGGACCGATTTCCGCCACCACACCGGTCACCCATGCCGGCCGCAGCTCAAGCGTGACCGCCGCTTCACGGATTCGAACGATTCCGGTTCGCCGGACCGCCTCCAGGTCACCACGCATCAGGAATCTTACGTCCGCACCCCCGAGCCCGAGTCGCGCTCCGTAGTAAAGTCCGATGGCTCCAGATCCAATGATCGCGATGCGCGGAAAGGCGGGCTGCATGGGGAAACAGAAGATTCAATGTCGATGCGCACCGATGTCGAATGGTTCGTCCGGCTACCACACGTGAAGGCCCTCCCGGGTCATCAGCTTCGAAACGCGCCGCGCGGGGACTTCTCCTGCGGACACGACAACGGGCTGCTTTAAATTATATGATTGAACTGCGTCATTTATATCATATCACCGCTCCCATGCGCGTGCCACGCCATGTCGTAGATGCTCGACGCCGCCAGCTCGCCGAGCTTCTGCAACGGCACCGGTATTTCGAGATCGCCGAATTATGCAAGGAGTTCGGCGTATCGGAGGCGACCATGCGCCGGGACCTTGCCAACCTGGAGAAGAACCACCTCGTCACCCGGACCTACGGCGGCGCGCTGGCCGATTTCAACCTGCGATTTCCGTCGTTCCGTCAGCGCCGAAATATCGCCGCCGACGCGAAGCGGGCCATGGCCGACAAGGCGCTCAGGCTGCTTCGGCCGGAAATGACCGTCTTCTTCGACAACGGCACGACCGTTTTTACCCTCACCGAGGCCCTGCGTCACTCGCCCATCCGCCCGCTGACCTGCGTGACCGGCAATCTTCCGGTGGCGGATCTCCTGTCGGAGGTCGAAGGCCTCGACGTTCACCTCCTCGGGGGACAGGTGCTGCGGCGGCAATCGGTGCTCCTGGGCGATGCGGCCTGTCGGTCGGCCGAGCAGTGGACCTTCGACGTTGCTTTCTTCAGCGCGGAAGGGATGACGCGCGAAGGACTTTGGAACTCCGACGCCGCCGTCGTGGCTCTTCAGCGCGCGGTCGCCGCAAACAGCCGGGCGAAGATTGCCCTGCTGGACGCCACCAAGCTCGGTCGCACCGCCCCACAGTTCTTTACTGGCTGGGAGGGCCTGTCGGGGCTCCTCACCGACGCCAGCGTGACATCGCTTGAATCCGTCGGAATTGCGTCACTTATGGCCGATTTCGATCATATCACGGCCCACGTCCTTTCCCTTACTGCCAGTAAACCGCCACATTCCGAGCCAGGCGAAGAAGACGAAGACGAGAGATCGGACTTGACGCTCCCCACATCTCTTTTATGACGGAACTCTGTCATTTAACTTTCGGCCGCCTCTGACCCAATGTCCGCTCCCGCACTGAGCCGCTCTCTCGTCGAGTCCCTGGTCCGGCAGACCCTGTTCACGCAGATCGGCCGCGAGTTTCAGGCCGCGGTGCAGCCGCCGACTCTGGTGGTCAATAGCTCGGCGCGGCACATGCACATTACCCAGGAGAACCTGGAGGTTCTTTTCGGGAAGGGTTACCAGCTCCAGCCGCACAAGTGGCTTTACCAGGAAGGGCAGTTCGCCTCCACCGCGACGGTGACGCTCGTCGGTCCTCGGGACCGGATCATTCCGCAGCTCCGCATTCTCGGTCCGTGCCGGACCCTCACCCAGATCGAGCTCGCCTACACCGACTCCGTGTATCTCGGGCTTCCCGTTCCGGTGCGCCTTTCCGGCGATATCAAAGGCTCGACGGGGGGCGTGGTGATCGGACCGAAGGGTGTGATCGAAATGAAGGAGGGCATCATCCGGGCCGCGCGTCACGTGCACATGTCGCCTGCCGACGCCGCCTTTTACGGCGTCAAGAACGGCGACCGGATGACGATGCGCGTCGAAGCCGAGAAGTGCACGACGCGTTTCGACGACATGCTCGTGCGCGTGGATCCGTCCTTCAAAGTCGAGGTGCACATCGACACCGACGAGGCCAACGCCTGCGACCTCGCCCACGCCCGGCGCTGCGAACTGGTGCGCAACACCTGACCCCTTTCGAGCTCCGAGCTCCCCGCTCCCAGCTCTTAGCTCAACAAGATCTCAACCGAACCAAAATCCATGAGTGAAGCCATCGGACTAATTGAAACCCGCGGCTACGTCGGCCTCGTCGAGGCCAGCGATGCCATGGTGAAAGCAGCGAACGTGACTCTGGTGCGAAACATCCAGATCGGCGGCGCGCTCGTCACCACGATCGTAAAAGGCGATGTCGGCAGCGTCAAAGCGGCCGTCGACGCCGGGAAGGAAGCCGCGCAACGCGTCGGCAACCTCGTCGCCGCCCACGTCATCGCGCGGCCCGCCCAGGGCCTGCTCGAGTTCTTCGCGCCCTGAGCGACGCGCCACCCTCCAACGAAATTCCAACACACTCTCTCCATGCCTGGACAAGCCATCGGAATGGTTGAAACCAAGGGCCTCGTCGCACAGTTCGAAGCGACCGACGCCATGCTCAAGGCCGCCAACGTCGAGTTGATCGGCTGGGAAAAGATCGGCTCCGGCCACGTCACCACCTTCATCCGCGGCGATGTCGCCGCCGTGAAAGCGGCGACCGAAGCCGGCGCGACCGCCGCCGCCTCGATCGGCGAGGTCATCGCCGTTCATGTCATCCCGCGCCCCCACGAGGATCTGCCGACGCTCGGCAAGTTCCTCGCCAAGATCGCTCCCGCCAAAGCCTGAAGGACCGAGAGCCTGAAGAACGGCAGCGTCCCGGACGACAAGTCCGGCAAAACCGTTCGGCCTTTCAGTCCTTTCGTCCTTCGGTCCCTCCCCCGCTCATGGGCAAAATTCTCGTCGCCAACATCGGCAGCACGTCGTTCAAGTTCCGCTTGTTCGACCTGCCGGGCGAGCAGGTGCTCGCCCGCGGTGGGGCCGAACGCATCGGCGCCAGCGAGAGTCCGTGGAAACTCGAGATCACCGGCCGCCCGCCGGTGAGCGGCACGACGCGGTTTGCCGACCATGGCGCCGCCATCGTGCATTTCGAGACCGCGCTGAAGGACGGCGTGCTCGGCAGCTTCTCGGAGCTCGCCGCCGTCGCCTTCAAGCCGGTCATGGCCAAGGGCATCTCCGGCACGCAGGTGCTCGACGAGCGCGTGCTCGCGGCGATGGAGGCGTTGTACACGCTGCTGCCGGCCCACAACCCTCCCTACGTCAACGCCGTCCGCTCGTTCCGGAAGCTGTATCCGAATCTCCCCTGCATCGGGACGTTCGAAACCGCCTTCTACGACCGGCTCCCGCCCGAGAACACGCGGTTTCCCGTTCCGCTCGAGTGGCAGGACAAGCTCGACATTCGCCGCACCGGCTTTCACGGCGCAAGCCACCGCTACGTGACGGAGCGGCTGGCGGAGATCAAGGGCCGCGCCGACCTGCGGCTGATCTCGTGCCACCTCGGCGGCAGTTCGTCGATCTGCGCCGTCCGCAACGGCTATGCCGTCGACTCGAGCTGGGGGATGACGCCGCAGAGCGGCCTGCCCCAAAGCAACCGGGTCGGCGATTTCGATGTCTTTGCCGCCTTCTACCTCGCCAAGGACCTCGGACTTGGCCTCGACGAGGTCGAGCGCCAGCTGTGCACGAACGCCGGCCTCAAGGGCATGTCCGGCCTCGCCACCGGCGACATTCGCGACGTCGCCGAAGCGGCGGCGGCCGGCAATGCGAACGCCCGCACCGCGCTCGCGGTCCTCAGCAACGCGATCCGCGGGTACATCGGCCGGTTCCTCGTCACGCTGAACGGCGCCGATGCGATCATCTTCACCGCCGGGATCGGCGAGAATCGCACCGAGCTGCGGGAGGACGTCTGCGCCAATCTCGATTTCTGCGGCCTCAAGCTCGACTCGAAGGTCAACGCCGCCACCCACGCCACCGAAACGCGCATTTCCGCGCCGGACTCCCGGATCGAAGTCTGGGTTGTCCCGACCAACGAAGAGCTGGTCCTCGCCCGAAACGCCTGGGCCAAGCTCGCCGGAAAGATCTAGACCCGGCCGACAGCCAACCACCTTTTCCCGACTCACGTCTCAACTTCCAATCCATCGTATCATGCAACAAGCCATCGGAATGATCGAAACCCGCGGTCTGATCGCCCTCGTCGAGGCGACCGACGCCATGCTCAAATCCGCCAACGTCGAGCTCGTCGGCCCCATGACCCAGGTCGGCAACGCCATGGTCACGGTCGTCGTGACCGGCGATGTCGCCGCCGTCAAAGCCGCGACCGAGGCCGGCCGCACCGCCGCGCAGTCGCTCGGCGAGGTTGTCTCTATCAGCGTCATCGCCCGGCCCCACAACGAGCTCGGGACCGTGCTCCCGAAGGCCGCGCTGAAGAAATAACGTTCCGGAGGGACCTCCCTGCCGCGCGAAGCGCCGCCGTTGCGGCGGTTCGTGGGTCGGGCGAGCCCTCCAGGTGAGCCACCGTCCGGCGAGACGCCTCGCCCCACCCGGCTCTCCTTCCGCTGAAGGCCCCGACCTCCGGGCGGCCGCCTTCTTCCGCCATCCGCAATCCCGAACTCCGCAATCACATGATCCTCGCCCGCGTTGAAGGCACCGTCGTCGCCACGAAGAAGACCGCGAAGATGACGGGGTCGAAGTTCCTGTTCGTGCGGCCGCTCCTCGTCGATCCGGCCAACCCGCAGCAGTTCAAGACCGGCACCAACACCATCGTCGCCGTCGACGAGCTCGGATCCGGCGAGGGTGACGTCGTGCTGATCGCCCAGGGCAGTTCCGCCCGGCTCGGCGCGAAGGACAAGGACACGCCGCTCGACGCCGTCGTCATCGGCATCGTCGACACCGTCGACGTGAACAAGCAGATCGTCTACCGGGCGCACTGAGCCGTCTCACGGCCAAATGACCGAGCGCGGGCCGAGGCCACGCGCGAACGAAACCAACCGCCATGGACCAACAACAATTGATTTCCCGCGTCGTCAGCGAAGTCCTCTCCCGCCTCCAGGCGCAACAGGCTGTCGCCACGACCGGCCAGACCGGCTTCGGGGTTTACGAACGGATGGAGGACGCCGTCGCCGCCGCCCAGCGCTCCTATCTGAAACTGCGCGAGGATGGCGTCAGTGCGCGCAAGAAGGCGATCGCCGCGATCCGCCGGGCCTGCGCCCAGAATGCGAAATCCTGGGGCGAGCTGGAATTTGCGGAGACGAAAATCGGCCGGCTCGAAGCCAAGATCGAGAAGCTCCGGATCTGCGCCGATCTCGTCCCCGGCGTCGAGATGCTGGAGCGCATGGCGTTCAGCGGTGACTTCGGGCTCACCATCATCGATTTCGCGCCCTGGGGCGTGATCGGCGGCGTCACCCCGGCCACCCACAGTGTGCCCACGCTCACCGGCAACGCGATCAACCTGATCGCCGCCGGAAACGCCGCGGTGTTCAACACCCATCCGTCGGCCTGCCAGGTCGCCGCCGTCGCCATCCGCGCCTACAACCAGGCCATCTACCAGGAAACCGGCATCACCGACCTGCTCGCCACGGTGACAAAGCCGACGCTCCAGACGTTCGACACGATGTGCAAGCATCCCGACGTGAAGCTGCTCTGCGTCACCGGCGGCCCCGGCGTCGTCGCGGCGGCAATGAAGGTCGGCAAACGCGCCGTGTGCGCCGGTCCGGGCAACCCGCCGGTGGTGGTCGACGAGACCGCCGACCTTGACCGCGCCGCCCGTTCCATCATCCAGGGCGCGGCCTACGACAACAATCTCCTCTGCATCGGCGAGAAAGAGGTCTTCGTCGTCGCTTCCGTGGCCGATGCGCTGATCGCCGCGCTCAAGCGCGCTGGCGCCGTCCAGCTCAACACCCAGCAGATCGACGCGCTCGCCCAGAAGGCCTTCGCCATCCCGGCGGGCAAGGGCGTCACCACCTGCGGACACGCCGTCGTCAACCGCGACCTCGTCGGCCGCGACGCCGCCGTGCTCGCCAAGTCGATCGGGCTCGATGTCCCGCCCGCGACGCAGCTCCTGTTCGGCGAAACGGTCGAGGAGCACGTGTTCGTGCAGGAGGAGCAGATGATGCCCTTCATCCCGATCGTTCGGGTGAAGGACGTGGACGCCGGCATCGCCGCCGCCATCCGGTCCGAGCACGGCTACAAGCACACCGCGGTGATGCACAGCCAGAACATCCGGAACCTGACGAAGTTCGCGCAGGCCGCCGACACGACGCTGTTCATCAAGAACGGCCCGTCGATGACCGGCCTCGGCCTCGGCGGCGAAGGGTTCCTCTCCTACTCGATCGCCACGCCGACCGGCGAAGGCGTCACCACCCCCATGACGTTCACGCGCTCCCGCCGCTGCGTGATGGTCGAGGGGCTGAATCTGTATTGATCGGAGGAGCCAGGAGTCAGAAGCCAGGATCCAGAAGACAAAACCCGAACCGAAGCCGGCAGAATCCGGCATATCTCGCGATACCATCCACCTCTCCTCCTGACTCCTGGTTCCCGACTCCTGTCCTCCTTCTTCCACCATGCGCCTCGCTCGTATCCGCGGTTATGTGACCTCGACGGTGAAACACCCGAGCTTCGAGCGTTGCCGGCTGCTGATCGCGCAACCGGTCGATCTGAACGACCAGCCGGACGGCGGACCCCAGGTGGTCCTGGATCCGCACGGCGCGGCGCTGCACGAAAAGGTGCTGATCTGCTCCGACGGCAGCTGGGCCCGGAAGTATCTCGAGGACGAGCGCAGCCCCGCCCGCTGGTGGGTCATGGGCATCGTCGATCCGAAGCCGGCCAGCGAGTCGCAACCACCAAGCGGCTCGAATTCACCCGCATCCTGATGCGCATCGCCAATGTCATCGGTCGTGTGACCCTCTCGGTCCGGCATCACTCCTTCCGGGGTGAGCGGTTGCTCGTCGTGCTCCCCTGGGGGCCGAAGACGGGCGCGACCGGAAAGGACCACGACTACTCGGTGGTCGCCTATGATGAACTCGGTGCCGGAGTCGGTCAGCTCGTCACGATCAGCGAGAGCACCGAGGCCACGCGGCCCTTCGAGCGTCCGACGCCGTGCGACGCCTACGTCGCGACCATCGTCGACGACGTCTTTTTCCAGGCCGAGAACCCGCACGCCGTCTGACCGCCTCGCACCCGCCTCATTCCGCAATCCGCCATCCGCCTTCTGCAATTTCAACCATGAAACTCTTCGCCCAAAATGACGCCGCCGCGTTCGTGAGGACCGGCGCCCGGGAGTTCCGGTTCAACCGCGACATCCGTCTCACTCCGGGTGCCCGCGACGTGCTCGTCGAAGCCGGCATCAAGGTCGTTTTCGATGCGAACGCATCGGGTCCCGGTGCCGCCGCCCCGGCGAAAGCCGGCGGCGAAGCCGGCCCCGTGCCCGCTCCGGTCTCGGGAACGAAGCCCGACGCCCTCGCATTGTTCAATTCCGCCGAGGCGAAGAAGCTGAAGGAGGAGATCTGCGAGATGGGCCGGCGGTGCTGGCTCCGCGACTACAACGATGCGAACGGCGGCAATCTCTCCGCGCGCCTCGGCGATTACTTCCTCTGCACGCCGACCGGCGTGTCCAAGGGATTCATGAAGCCGGAGATGATCTGCCTCGTCGACGCCGACGGCAATCAGCTTGCCGGGAACGGCAAGTGGAAGCGCACGAGTGAAATGCTTTCCCACCTCGGCATCTACAAGACCGTGCCGGCTGCCGCCGCCGTCGTGCATGCGCACCCGATCCACGCGACCGCCTTCGCCATGGCCGGCATCGAACCGCCGCAATGCCTCATTCCCGAGGTCGAGGTCTTCGTTGGCACGATCCCCGTGGCCGAGTACAAGACGCCCGGCAGCCCGCAGATGAGCGAAATTCTCGGCAAGCTCGCGCCGAAGCACCAGGCGATGCTGATGGGCAACCACGGCGTGATCACCTGGGGCACCTCGGTCGAGGATGCCTATTTCAAGATGGAGATCACCGATTCGTACTGCCGGACGCTGTGGGTCGCCGCACAGCTTCCGAGCAAGCGGACGACCATCCCGCCGGACGAGGTGAAGAAGCTCCTCGAAATGAAGCAGAAGATGGGTTTGCCCGACGCCCGGCACGGCATGCAGCCCGCGCAACTCTGTGACTGCGATCCGTGGGACCAGATCGGCGACCGTCCGCAGGCCTGCGCGACGCCCGCCGGCAACGCGCCAACGGTCGAGAAGATGACGAACGCCGAACTCGAGGGAATGGTCCAGAAGCTCACGGACCAGGTGCTGGCGTCGCTGAACAAGAGCTGACGATCCGGACGACTGTTGAGGAACGCGATAGTCCCATCGCGTTCCCCCGCGGCGGCCGGCGGACGAAGTCCGACCGGCGGCCAGCGCAGCTTATTCCGCTCGTTATTGAAGGTAGGGCGCGGAGCCTGCCCCTCCGTAGCGCTCGCGCGAAGGAGGGTCCCTTCCGCGCCAAGGCTTGAGCAAGGTAGGACGCGGAGCGCCTTCCGCGCCAGGGCTGGCTGGGAGCGGAGTCCCAGCCCCACCAGCTGAGGCATCGCGCCGGCGATCGGCTGAATCGTTGTTCGATTCGCCCTAAAGCAGCACGTTGTCGAGCAGCCGGATCTCGTCGATCCACGCGGCGATGGCCAGCATGGCCTTGCCGGGATGCACGTCGCGAATCGGGTCCATCGTGTTCGGATCGACAATCGAGATGTAGATGACCCGCACCCGGCGCCGCTCGCCGAGGATGTGGGTTGCTTCGGCGACGATCCGATCGGGGCTATGCACGCCCTGCGCCACCATCGCGCGGGCTTTTTCAAGCGACGCGTGGATGGCGAGCGCGTCCTGCCGCTGCGCCGTCGTCAGATCGCGGTTGCGGACGCCCGCTGCCAGGCCGTCCGGATCGCGGACGGTCGGCACGACGACGACTTCGACGTCGAATCCCAGGTCGGAGGTCATTTTGCGCACCACCGCGGCCCGCTGGGCGGTCTTCTGGCCGAAAAACGCAAAGGTCGGATGGACGATGTGCAGGAGTTTCGCCATCAGCGTGGTCACGCCGCGGAAATGCGTCGGGCGCGAAACGCCATCCAGCGACTTGGCCACGTGCTCCTCGGCCACGTAGCTCGAGAACCCCTTCGGATAAATGTCCTCCAGCGCCGGGACGAACGCCACGTGCGCACCGCAGCGTTCGCACAAGGCGAGATCCGCCTCCAGGCTGCGCGGGTACCGCGCGACGATTTCGTTCGGCGGAAACTGCAGTGGGTTCACGAAGATCGAGACCACCACGATGTCGGACTGCTGCGCCGCCGCCCGGATCAGCGCCTCCTGGCCGGCATGCAGTGCCCCCTGCGTCGGGACCAGCGCAATGGTCTTCCCCGCCATCCGCACCTGGGTGGCGTAAGTCCGCATTTCCGATACAGATTCGATTTTCAGCATGGGGCGCAGTCGGGAGAGGGAAACGCGGGCTTGAATTAACCGACCCCGCTTCGTTTGTTCAAGTATTTCACCGCTCGAAATGGCCGTTCACAACCCGTTTACCACATGATCCGGATCAACGAGAACTACACCAAGCTCAAGGCGTCGTACCTTTTCAGCGACATCGCCAAGCGGGTGAATGCCTACGTGGCCGCCCACCCCGGCCAGCCGGTGATCCGACTCGGGATTGGCGATGTCACCGAGCCGCTCCCGCCGGTCTGCGTCGAGGCGCTGCACGCCGCGACCGACGAAATGGGCCAGCGCAGCACGTTCAAGGGCTACGGGCCGGAGCAGGGTTACCCGTTCCTCCGGGAGGCGATCGCCCAGCATGATTACGCCGCGCGGGGCTGCCCGATCGAAGCGGACGAGATCTTCGTCTCGGACGGCGCGAAGTGCGACTGCGGCAACATCCAGGAGATCTTCTCCACCGAGGCCCGTCTCGCCATCCCCGACCCGGTGTATCCGGTGTACGTCGACACCAACGTGATGGCTGGCCGGACGGGACCGAGCGTCGACGGCCGCTACCAGGGGATTCTGTACCTCGAGAGCACCCCCGCCAACGGCTACGTGCCGGCGGTGCCGAGCGTCGCGACCGACCTGATCTACCTGTGCTTCCCCAACAACCCGACCGGCGCGGTGGCCACGAAGGCGCAACTCACCGCCTGGGTGGAATACGCGCGGAAGAACAAGGCGGTCATTCTTTTCGACTCGGCCTACGAGGCGTTCATCCGTGATCCGCAGATCCCCCATTCCATCTACGAAATCGACGGCGCCCGGGACGTCGCGATCGAGATGCGGAGCTTTTCGAAGACCGCCGGCTTCACCGGCACCCGCTGCGCCTACACGGTCATTCCGAAGACCCTGCTCGCATACGACGCCGCCGGCAACGCCCACCCGATCCACGCGCTCTGGAATCGCCGGCACACGACCAAATTCAACGGCGTGGCGTATCCGATCCAGAAGGCGGCAGCGGCAGTCTATACTCCGGCGGGCCGCCAGCAGACGCAGGCCCTGATCGATTTCTACCTCGGCAACGCAAAGCTCATCCGCGACGCGATGACGAAGCTCGGGTTCTCCTGCATCGGCGGCGACAATGCCCCGTACATCTGGGTCAACACCGGCCGCGATTCGTGGGAGTTCTTCGATCTCCTGCTGAACCGCGCCCAGGTCGTCTGCACGCCGGGCGCCGGGTTCGGCCGCTGCGGCGAGGGGCATGTGCGGATCAGCGCGTTCAACTCGCGCGAGAACGTCGAACTGGCGCTGAGTCGGATCGCCGCCGCGCTGAAGTAGTCCCGGCGGACCCCTAGTCGGATTTCGGCACGGCGGAGGCGATTTCGGCGGCCAATCCCGCAACCGCGCGGCTGAGCGCGGCCGCAAGCGATGCCTCGTTGTGGGACGACCAGCGGACGTTCGCCGCCCGGTAATCGCCGTGGCCGACCACCTTCGGCGTGTCGCCACTCGTCGCCAGTTCCCAGACCGCATGGAAGGCAATGCCCCCGTTGGCGAGCCCCTCGCACGCGAGGACTCGCACCGTGAGTTCGTAGCGAGCGTCGGCCACCTCCGTCGGACGAAGGCTTCCCACCTGCACCGCGCTGGCGGCGCCCCGGGCCAGCAGTTCCTGTTGCAGCACCCGGGCAATGCCCTGCTCAAGCGGCTCGCCCCAGCGGGCAAAATCGCGGAACTCGATCTCGTTTTCCCCCCGTCGGACCACCATCGGACGCCCCCGGAGATAGCTTGCGAGATCGACGGGCCGCAGCCGGATCACGGGCGCGGCGGCGGTGGGCGCCGACGCTTCGGTCGTCGCGGTCGAAAGCACGAAATACTTCGTCGGATCCGACTGCGCCTGCGGCAGCGGCAACGAACACGCCGCGAGCGCCGTCAGCAGGACCACGACGGCCGCCACGCGCATGCCCGTCTGCCGGCCGCCCCTGAACTTCTCGTTTTCGGTGTGCATCGGTTGTATCCTCAAGTTCGTGCCGGGAGCTGAAACGCCGTCACTGCGGCGGCTTCTTGCCGGTAATCAGGGCATTGGGGTTCCGCTCGAGGAAGTCCGCCAGCCGCTTCACTGAGTCGGCGGCGTCATCGAGATGCTGCAGCGTGTCGGCCAGCTCATCCCCGACGACCGAGTTCTGACTGAGGAACTTGCGGGCCGTCGCCGAGGTTTCCTGGAACGAGGCGATCGCGCGTTTGGCCTCGGCCAGCGTCTCGTGCAAGTCCTTGCTCGTCGGCTCCACCTGGGCATCGATCCGGGCGATGGTCGCCCGCAAATCCGCGATCGCCGCGTTCAGGTTCTCGAACGTCCGCGTGAAATCGGGATTGGCCGCCAGGGTCTGCACCTGCGCGCCCGTCTTTTTCCACTGCTCCACCGCGCCCTTCAGGTCGACCCCGTCCAGCTTCGTCCGCGCATCCGTCATCAACGCGTTCAGGTTGCGCGACAAACCGGCGAAATCGGCGTTCTTCAGGCTGGTCAGGATTTCCGTCAGGCTCGCCTGGAAACCCGCGATGGTCGACTGGATCGAAGGCACCACGACATATTTCGAATCCGCCGGCTGCTCGCCGAGCGGATGCTCCTTCGGATTGAGGAAATCGAGTTCCACGAACAGCAGGCCGGTCGCCAGCCCCTGGACGGTGAGCTGGGCCCTCAGCCCGCGCGCGACCAGGTGGTTCAGCTCGTCGCGACTCGATACGTTGATCGGTTCGCCGCGGTAGTTTGTGACCGTGTCGCGGTTGAGCTCGCAGACGACGGCCGCCACGGAGTGGTTCGTCTTCTCGTCGTAACGGATGTTCAGGGCCACGACACGCCCGACGCGGACGCCACCAAGCTTCACCGGCGATCCCTGTTCCAGCCCGTGCACGGATTCGTCGAAGTAAACGACAAACCGCTGCGGCTTGGAAAAGAAGTTCACCCCGCCGAACGTGAGGAGCGCGATCACGCCGAGGGCGAACGCCCCGATCACGAACGCCCCCACGACCGAAGGACTGACCTTCGTCTTCATGGGCAGTTGCCCCACCGGAACTTCGCGTCGGGGCGGAAGGAGTCGTTCGTCACGGGTATTCGTCTATTCTGGTCACACATCGGCATGCGATTCTTTTCAGTCACCGTCCGGTGCCCGGAAGGGAAAACTTGAGAAACTCCGAGACCCGGGAATCCCGACTGTGCTCCGCGAGTTCGCGCGGCCGGCCTTCCGCGATGATTCCCTGCGCCATCCGGTCGAGCATGATCACGCGGTCGGCGATGCCGTAGATCGAGGCGAGTTCGTGCGAAACCACCACAATCGTCGTGCCGAATGTGTCGCGGATCTGCCGGATCAGGTCATCCAGCTTCCGGGAGGTGACGGGATCGAGACCGGCCGAGGGTTCGTCGAAGAAAACGATCGCTGGATCAAGCGCGAGCGCGCGGGCCAGCCCGGCCCGTTTCTTCATGCCGCCGCTGACCTCGGCGGGAAAATAGTCCTCAAACCCGCCCAGCCCGACCTGGGCCAGCTTGAACGTCGCGATCTCGTCGATCTCCCGCCGCGAGAAGGTCGTGTACTCCTCGAGCGGAAGCGCCACGTTCTGGCGCAGCGTGAGGGAGGACCAGAGCGCGCCGCCCTGGAACAGGACGCCGAAGGTCTTCAGGCGTGCCCGCCGGGCGGCGAGGTCGGCCGCCGTGAAGGGCTGGCCGAAAAACGTCACTCCACCCTGCCGCGGTCGATTCAGCCCGACGAGATTGCGCAGCAGCGTGCTCTTCCCGCAGCCGGAGCCGCCGATGATGAAGAAGATCTCCCCGGGACGGACGTGGAACGAGACGTCGCGCAGCACGACATTCGATTCGTAGGCCGCGGTCAGGCGCTCGACCTCGATCGCGTTCGGTTCCGGGGCGGCCATGGCGGGTGCGGCGGCTGGGGTTACCATCCCAGGATGTTGAATACGACGGCGAAGAGCGCGTCGGCCACGACGAGGAACAGGATCGCGGTCACGACCGCGGAGGTCGCGGCCCGGCCCACGCCCGCGGCGCTTCGTTCGGCCTGGAGGCCGCGGAGGCAGCCCGCGAGTCCGACGATGACGCCGAACGCCACCGCCTTGATGATGCCCACGGACAAATCGGACAGGTCGATGCTCGTCTGCATCTCCGCCCAATACGCGCTCGGTTGGATGGAAAGGGTTCCCAGCGCGACCGCCATGCCGCCCATCATTCCCAGGGCGTTGGCATAGACCGCCAGCAGCGGCGTCATGATCGTGAGCGCCAGCAGCCGGGGCAGGACCAGGAACTGCACCGGCGAGATGCCCAGCGTCTCGAGCGCATCGATCTCCTCGTTCGCCTTCATGTTGCCGAGCGTGGCGGCGAAGGCCGCCCCGGTCCGGCCGGCCAGGACCACGGCGGTCATGACCGCACCGGTCTCCCGGACCATCGACAGCCCGATCAGATCGGCGATGTAGATGTCGCCGCCATATTGGCGCAGCACGATGGCCCCGGTGTACGCGAGGGTCACGCCGACCAGGAAGCTGATCAGACTCACGATCGGGAGCGCCATCGCTCCGCATTGCTGCATTTCGTAGAGCCAGTCCCGCCACCGGAATTTGTCCGGCCGGGTTGCGACGCGAACCGCGCTGAGGACGGTCTCGCCCACGAAATGAAAGATCTCCCTCGCGTTGCGCCAGGTTCCCAGCGTTGCCGCGCCGACCGCGTTGAGGAATCCTTCCGCCCGGTCAAAGGGTGCGCTCGTTTCGTGCGAGGTCGCCATCTGCTCCAGGAGCGCCTGGATCTTCGGCGGCAAGGCGTCCAGCTCGCACGCCCGGCCCTCCCGGATGCACCAGGCACGGAGATCGAAGAGGAACAGCAGCAACGAGGTGTCCCACCGCTCGAGGTCCGCCACGCGCACCGTCACCCGCCTCGGATTGGCCTGTCGGACCAGCTCCTCCCAGGAAGGACGGGACTCGGTGACCAGCCACACTCCGCCAATGACGATGGCCAACCCGTCGCCCTCGGGCTGCGCGTCCGCCCGGGCAGGCAGGGTTGGCGAAGATCCAGGCATGGCGCCCACTTCACCCGTGACACGGCCCGCCGCCAAACCAAATTTCGACCCTTCCATGCCGCGCTTTGAAACCATCCTCCTGGATCTCGACGGAACCATCGTCGACGCCTTCACGACCCTGCATCGCGCCTACGTGCATACGCTGCCGAAATTCGGCCGGCCCGCCCCCACGATGGACGAGGTCCGCCGGTCGGTCGGCGGCGGCCTCGAGAACGCGATGCGGCACTTCCTCCCTGAATCGATGCTCGCGGCGGCCGTGCAGGAGCATATCGCGTACACGGACAAGATCCTGCTCGATGACGTGAAGCTGATGCCCGGCACGCTCGAATTGCTGCGGGCGCAAACCGCCGCCGGGGTGAAATTCGCCGTCTTCACCAACAAGCGCGGCCAGCACGCCCGTCTCGTCTGCGATCACCTGGGAATCGCGCCGTACCTCGGCGGCATCTTTGGCGCGAAGGATACTCCGTGGGTCAAACCGCAGCCGGAATTCGCCGCGCACGTC
Source organism: Opitutaceae bacterium (assembly GCA_035545515.1). Lineage (GTDB taxonomy): Bacteria > Verrucomicrobiota > Verrucomicrobiia > Opitutales > Opitutaceae > ER46. The sequence goes on along the minus strand of DASZYH010000267.1, from coordinate 39,271 downwards.
CTCGAACGTCTCGGCGCGCGCCGCGAATCCACGCTCCTGGTGGGAGACTCGCCCTTTGACGTCAAAGCGGCCCATGCGGGCGGGTTCGCCTGCTGGTGCGTCGCCACCGGTACGCACTCCGAGGACCAGCTCCGGAGCGCCGGTGCGGAGGCCGTGTATCCCGACCTGTTCGCGGTCAGCGCCGCGCTGGCATAGCGTCGGCGGCCGCGCGTCCGTTTCACGGTCGCCCGGATCCGGCGGGAGTCCGCCGGCAAACCTGCACCTGCTGGATCCAAACCCGGTCCGCATCGCCGGTCGCGGACCGGAGTTGAAACCTCACCGCGTCGCCGGGCCGGCCGTACTGTTCCGGTGCATACAGGCCGGGCACGAGGATCCGCAGGGTCGCGGACGGCGATGTCGCGTCCGTCCGGCGGACCGTGATGCCCATCACGGGTTCCTCCCCCACCGCCACGAAGTAGTGGCGGCCGGAAACATCGTCGACCGACTGGATCACACCTCGCACCTCGGTCAGCGGCGCCCTGCCGCCGGCACCGCCCGCGAGCAGCCTGAGCGCCAGGAGGGAGCCGGATCGCACGGGCACGAAACGCATGGCGGGATTGTCCGCCCGGAACGACAACGCAGTCCGTCGAATCCGCCATCGGCCAGGGCTGAGTGTGGCACCACCGGTCCATCCTCAAGTCTATCGCCGGGCCAGCGGGAGGAATTTATGAAGATCCGTCACCTCATCACCCTCGGCGTCGGCGCCATCACCGCCAGCGCGGCTTTCGCGCAATATTCATATCCGCCGGCCCCGGCGCCCGCCCCAACCGCCTATCCACCAACCGCAACCGCCGCACCGGAGCCCGCGCTCGCCCCTGCCCAGCTCGACCAGCTGCTCAGCCCGGTCGCATTATATCCGGATCCGCTGCTCGGGATGATCCTGCCCGCCTCCACCGAGCCGGACCAGATCGGCGCGGCGGCGAGTTTCGTTTCCGCCAGCGTCGATCCGGCCCAGATTGACCAGCAACCGTGGGACGACAGCGTGAAGGCCCTCGCGCATTATCCCGATGTCATCACGTGGATGGCGCAAAACACCGATTGGACAAACCAGCTCGGGCAGGCCGTGGCGACGGAGGAGCCTGAGGTCATGGACTCCATCCAACGGCTGCGTTCCAACGCGCTGGCTTCCGGGCTGCTCGTCAACACCCCGCAACAGCAGGTCGTCGTCCAGAACAGCACGATCTCCATTGTTCCCACCCAGTCCGGGACCGTGTACGTGCCAACCTACGATCCGGCGTACGTCGAAAGCCGGACGCCTGTCAGGGGCGGGATCGGCATCCGCTTTGGCGCCGCCTATCCCCTCGGCGCCTGGGCCTTGTTCGGCCTCGACTGGCGCGCCCACGACCTCTGGATCGACCACGACCGCCACGACGAGGCGGAGCACGACTGGCGGCGGGTCGCGGGCACCTCGGAATCCCACCAGGTCTGGCATCCGACGCGGGACGTCGCGCACTGGCAGCCGGAACGGCAGCCCAACCGCGACAACGAACGCAGGCCCGTGGCGCAGCCCCGTCCGTTGGCGCACCGTTCTTCGGCGTGGAGCGAACGGACCCAGACTCCGGGTCTCACGCCAACCGGCCGCATGACGCCCGGCATCGAGCGAAACTACCCGCCACGATACAACCAAACCATGCCGGCGCGCGTCGAGGGCCGCGACGTGCCACCGCGTAATGATGCTCCGCGGCGCAACGAGGCCCCGCGGCATCAGCCGCAGGTGCAGCACGACGAACGAGGCCGGAATCCTCCGGCCACCAGGCGCGGCGATCGTCACGACGACAACGACGATGACAGGCGCCGCCGCGATCAATAGCTCATTGCGCCTCGGCCCGGCGCGACCGCCCGCCGCGACGCGCCATTCGGCGGGTTGCCACCGCGGGAAATTCTTCATCACCTCGCAGGCGTGCCTTCCGACGCCTCGCGCCCCGCCCCCGCCACCCTCACCGGGGTGGTGGAGCGGATCATCTTCCTCAACGAGGAAAACGCGTACACGATCGCCGAGTTCCGGCCCGATGCGGCCGAGCGCTCCGGAAAAACGCGGCCGGAGCCGGTGACGATCGTGGGCGCCCTTCCGGGTGTGGAATGCGGCGAGACGTTGCACGTGACGGGCGAATGGACCCGCCATGCGCAACACGGCGCCCAGTTCAAGATCACGGCGTTCCGCAGCGAGCTGCCGGCCAGCGTGTATGGTATCCGCAAATACCTGGGCAGCGGCCTTGTCCCCGGAATCGGCAAGGTGTACGCCAACAAGATCGTCGATGCCTTTGGCACGGACACGTTCCGCGTGCTGAGCGAGGAATCGGCCCGCCTCCGCGACGTGGAGGGAATCGGCCGCAAGCGCGCCACCGCGATCAAGCAGGCCTGGGACGAGAAACGCACGGAACGCGAGCTGTACATCTTCCTCCAGACCTACGGCGTGACGCCCGGACAGTGCGTCAAGCTCGTCAAGCACTTCGGCGCGGCGGCGAAATCGATCCTCACGAACGAGCCGTACCGCGTGGCGCGGGAAATCGACGGCATCGGTTTCAAGACGGCGGACCGGATCGCCATCAATCTCGGCTTCGCCAACGATGCGCCACCCCGCCTCGACGCCGGCATCCTGTTCGCCCTCGAGACGCTCCAGGAGGAGGGGCACACCGCCTATCCCGCCGGCGAGCTTCGCGACTACGCGGCCAACCTGCTCGAAACCGAAGCCCGGCTCGTCGAGGCCCGGATCGCCGCGCTGCTCGGCGCCAGGGCGGTGGTCATCCACGAAATTGCCCCGGCGGGCGGCGCGCGCGACGTCCGCGGGGGCGCCGCCCCGGCGCCAGCCGGTTCACGACCGGGCGCGGTGCCGGACTCCGCCCTCGTGCAACTGCCGCACAACGACCGCGCGGAACAGAAGATCGCCGACACGGTGGCCCGCCTCTGCCGGGTGGCGAGCGGCCTGCCGCCAATCAAGGTCGATGCCGCCGTGCAGTGGGCGGAGCAGAAGGCGGGATTCGCCTTTGCCGAACTCCAGCGCTCCGCGCTCAAGCACGCGTTGGTGAGCAAGCTCTCGATCCTCACCGGCGGGCCCGGCACGGGCAAGACGACGATCCTCCGCGCGCTCGTCGATATCCTCAAGGCCAAGAAGGTGCGGGTTCACCTCGCCGCGCCCACGGGTCGCGCCGCCCAGCGGCTGGCCGAGACGACGGGCGGATACGCCTCGACGATCCACCGGCTGCTCCGCTACGACGCGGCCGCGGGCGGCTTCACGGCGAACGAGGGCTCCCCGCTGGCGACCGAGTTCCTGATCATCGACGAGGCGTCGATGCGCGACCCGCGCCTCGCCGCCGCGCTGGTCCAGGCGGTGCCGTCCCGCGCCCACGTGCTTCTGGTCGGCGACACCGACCAGTTGCCCAGCGTCGGCGCCGGCAACGTGCTGAAGGACATCATCGCCGTCGGCGCGGGCGCCGCCGCGTCCCGCCCCGGACGCGGCCCGGCGATTCCCGTCACGCGGCTTTCCGTGATCTTCCGGCAGCAGGGTCAGAGCCAGATCGTGACCGCCGCGCACGCGATCAATTCGGGCGACGCCTCCCCGCCGTCCGTCGCCTCCGATGTCGCCCACGCGCAGGTCTGGGCCGACCTCAATTTCGTCGCCGCCGCCGACGCGGAGGACTGCATCCGCAAGGTGGTCCAACTGGTCACCGAGTTCGTCCCCCGCATGCTCAAGTGGCCGCACCCCGTGCGCGACGTCCAGGTCCTGGCCCCGATGCACAAGGGAACCGCCGGCGTCGCCAACCTGAACCTCCAGTTGCAGGGCGCGCTCAACCCCCAGCAGCGGGGACTTCGCACGGCGTCGGGGGAATATCGGGCGGGCGACAAGCTGATCCAGCTCCGCAACAACTACGACAAGAACCTGTTCAACGGCGATATTGGCACGGTCGTCGCCGTCGACCACGAGGCCGGCACGCTCGACGCGGAATTCGACGGCGACCGGCACACGTTCGAACGCGGCGAGTTCGCCGACCTCGCCCTCGCCTACGCCATCAGCATCCACAAGTCGCAAGGGAGTGAATACCCCGTCGTGATCGTGCCGCTGCTGAAGGCGCATTTCATGATGCTCCAGCGGAACCTGCTCTACACCGCGATCACCCGCGGTCGGAAGAAGGTGTTCATCGTCGGCGAACCCGCCGCTTATTCGATGGCGGTGCGGAACAGCGAGGCCAAGCTCCGGCTGACCCACCTGCGCGAAAAAGTCACGGCCGCCCTGGCTTAGAGTCCCGCCCGGGTGCGGGGCGGCAGCCGCGGCACGTCCGACCCGGCGCGCGGTCAATGCAGCGCGTCGCCATGACGAACACGTCCCCGCCCCCCAAACGTCCGCCGTTCTTCAACCGGTTCGCCCGCGGAACGGCCCACGCCGCCGGCCGCCCCGCGACGTTCCTCATCGTGCTCGTGGCACTTGTCGCCTGGGGCGCTTCAGGCCCGGTGTTTCACTACAGCAACGCGTGGCAGCTCATCATCAACACGACCACGAATGTCATCACGTTCCTGATGGTGTTCCTCATCCAGGCGACGCAGAACCGCGACTCCCAGGCCCTGCACGTCAAACTCGATGAATTGATCCGCGCCGTTCACGGCGCACGCAACTCACTGCTCAATCTCGACGATCTCAGCGATGAGGAACTGGAGCAGCTGCACGACCACTTTGTTTCCCTGGCCGCGAGGGCCAGGAAGGTAACGGACCGGTGATTTTCGGAACGGGCGGATGGATTCTCGCCGGCCCGGCGCTACGTGAATGCCCCTCAGAGGGTCACGCCATCCTTGAAGATCGCGATCTCCCGGAATCCGTTCAGTTCGTTGCGCGTCGGCTGTCCGCCGGCGGTTTCCAGCACCTGTTCGAACAGCGCCGAGGCCAGGTCAGCCATCCGCGTCCCGTCGACGAGCTGACCCGCATCGAAATCCGTCCAGTTCGGCTTGCGCTGGGCAACGGCGTGATTGGTCGCGATCTTCAGCGTGGGAATTGGGCCGCCCAGGGGCGTGCCCCGGCCGGTGGTGAAGAGGACCAGATGCACGCCGGCCGCCGCCAGTGCCGTCACGGCGACAATGTCGTTTCCCGGTCCGGTCAGGAAGCTCACCCCCGGCCGGCGGATCCGGCCCCCGTAGGGCAGGATGTCCACGACCGGAGACTGGCCGGCCTTCTGCTGGCACCCGAGCGACCTTTCGCGGACCGTCGTCGCCGCGCCGTCCGAGCTGCCGGGCGACGGCAGCGCATACACGTCGCGGTCATGGCGGCTGAAATACTCCCGGCACGCGCCGAGCATCGCGCGGGCGTCATCGAAAACCCGCGGCGAGGCGCAGCGGCCGAGGAACACGTCCTCGCCGCCGAACAGCTCCGGAACCTCCGTGAGCACGCTGGCGCCGCCCCGCGCGATGAGCCCATCTGAGACGGCGCCGACCAGCGGGTTGGCCGTGATCGCGGAGAATCCGTCCGACGCGCCACACTTCACCCCGATCCGCAAGGCGCCGACCGGGATGCGTTCACGGTGGAATTGCGCCGCATACTCCACCAACGCATCCAGCATTCGGCGGCCGGTTGCCAGTTCGTCGCCCGCTTCCTGCGCGACCATGAACTGGTAACGCGGCGTCGCGGCGTCCGGAATCAGCTTCCGGAAACTGGCCATCGAGTTGTTTTCGCACCCCAATCCGACGATCAGCACGCCGCCGGCATTGGGATGCTGCGCGAGCGCGGCCAGCACCCGCTGGGTCGTCGCATGATCATCGCCCAGTTGCGAGCACCCGAAGGGATGTGGCAGGGCAAAGACGCCCGAAATGTTGCCCGGCAGCGCGCGGGCGTTCAGCTGGCGCGCCAGCATCTGGGCAATTTCGTTCACGCACCCGACGGTCGGAATGATCCAGATTTCGTTGCGAATGCCGACTTCGCCGTTGGCCCGGCGGTAACCCAGAAACGTGCGTCCGTCCTCGATCGCGGCGACCGTCTCCGCCGGTGGAACGTGGGTTTCGTGCTCCGGCCCGGAAGGCGTGGCGCGAGTGTTGTGATCGTGAACCCAGGCGCCGGTCAGGATGTCATCGGCCGCCTCGCCGATCGTCCGACCGAAGCGCACAACGGGCTCCTGCCGGCGAATCGGCCGGAGGGCGAACTTGTGTGCGGTCGGGATCGCGGTCGCCACGCGGACCGGATCCCCGGCAACGGTCACGGTCTCGCCGGCCTCGAGATGACGCAGCGAAACGGCGACGTTGTCGCGCGGATCGACCTGGAGCGCGTCCGCTTTCACGCCACACCGCCGTCCCGCCGGCCGGACCACTCCACCGCGATGCCGGCACGCGCGAACGGAAGATCTGTCATCGGCACCGGTGACTCGACGCGCCAACGCGGCGACGCCCCATCGATATCGATCGAGGTGTTGAGGAACCGGTTCGCCTCCCGAATCCAGATCGAAAACGTGCCCGGGAGCGCCCAGTTCCGCGCGTGTTCGCTAACGGACTGGCGCAGGGTGTCGCCGTTGTGCTCCAGCGGTTCGGTTGGAAGGAACACCAGGCCTTTCGCCGGATCGGCGTGCACCGCCACGAACCGGCGGTACAACAGGGCTGCGACTCGCGCGGCGAATGACACGGGACAAACGCCATGCGCGATCGGCTCGGGCACATACCCGAGATCGGCGGGTTTCGTGCTCGAGATCACATACCGCAGATCGTCCCTGCTGAACACGTCGCTCAGCTCGCCCCAGTGAGCACACACCGCTTCGGCGCGACATTGCGCCGGACACGGCACGGACCAGTCGACCACCGACGCCGGCAACGCCGATCCGAATTGCACGATCCGGACGGGAGCCCCTGCGGTGGAGGTTGGCCGCGGGCTGCGGGGAGAGCGTGGGGTGGAGGGTGATGGACGGGGCAACGTGGTTTTCATCGATGCAGGAAACGGCCCGCAGGCTACTGCGGGGGCGTGAAGACGACGACGACGATGCGGCGCGACGACGACGAATTTCACGCGTCGCGCTGCCGATTGAAGCGGGTCTAAATTCGGCGGCGGCGGAAGAAGATTCGCAAAATATGAGCAGCCCCGGGCGGCGGAAGGAATCCGGTCTCGCCTGATCGCGGCTTGCCGCTTGTGAGCCGCCCGGCCGTTCCCGATACTCCGCGCACCATGGATCCCATTGCGCTCCGCGACCTTTTGATCGGTTGGGCCGAAATCAATTCCGGCAGCAGCCATATCGCCGGCCTCGACCGGATGCGGACCGTCCTCGCCGCCGAATTCAAATCGCTGCCGCACGCCACGGTCGAATCCGTCCCGCTTGCAGGCACTGCCGCCCAGGCCCTTCGGGTGGTGATCCACCCCGGCGCGCCCGTTCAGATCCTGCTGAGCGGGCACTACGATACCGTTTACGGCGCCCACCACCCGTTCCAGAAATGCACGCTGCGTGACGATGGCACGCTTCTGGGTCCCGGGGTGGCGGACATGAAAGGCGGACTGGTCACGATGCTGGCGGCGCTGCGCGAATTCGAATCAGGACCGCAGGCCAGCCGCCTCGGGTTCGAGGTGCTGCTGACTCCCGACGAGGAAACGGGCTCGGTCGCCAGCCGGCCGGTTCTGGAGGACGCCGCGCGGTCGCGGCAGCACGCGTTTGCGATGATCTTCGAGCCGGCGCGATCGAACGGGGACATCGTGCGGGCCCGCAAAGGCACCGGCATTTTCACCGTCACCTGCCATGGGCGCGCGGCCCACGCCGGACGCGATCCCGCCGCCGGGCGCAACGCGATTCTCGCTCTCGTCGAATACCTGCCGGAGATCGCGGAGCTGGGACGCGACCTGGAGGGTGTGAGCGTCAATATCGGCAACATCCGCGGCGGCGGCGCGGTGAACATCGTGCCGGATTTCGCGGAGGCCCAGGTCAACATTCGGACCACGCGGCTCGCCGACGAGGCCGAGGTGATCGAGTGCCTCCACGAACTCGCCGAGCCGATCAACCAGCGGGAAGGCTACCGCCTGATCGTCGACGGCTCCTTCAACCGTCCGCCGAAGGAGGTCTCGCCGGCCGAGGAGCGGCTGTTTGCCTGGTGGCAGCAATGCGCCCACGAGGTTGGCGTGAAACTCTCGTGGCAGGACGTCGGCGGGGGCAGCGATGGCAACCTGCTCGCCGCCGCCGGTCTGCCGAGCCTCGATGGACTCGGCCCCGTGGGCGACCGGATGCACAGTCCCGAGGAATACATCCACGTGGAAACCCTGGCCGAGCGCGCGCGGATCGCCGTGCGATTCTGGGATCGCGTTGCCAGCGGCGAAGTCGAGCTGCCCAAACGGGCGTGATGGCGTCCCTGTCAGCCCAAGCGCCTTCCGGCGAAGGGCATCGGCGGGCGAGGCCGCGCAGTATCTGAACCCCGCGGCGTCAGCGTCGCGAGTGCCGCTGCGACCGACTCGCAAGATCCGCATAGGCTTTGGCAACGCTCGCGCAGCCCCTCCCCGGCCCGCGTGCGAAACTTGCGGCGACCCACACACGCCATGATTTCCACCCACGAACATCCTGCCGCCGGCACCCCGCCCAACCCCGCGTCGCGCCCGGCGATCAACCTCGACCTGATCCGGAAATACTCGATCCCCGGTCCCCGGTACACGTCGTACCCGCCGGCCACTCAATTCACGACCGACCTTTCCGCCGTCGATATCGAGGGCGCGCTCGCGGCGGATAATGCGCCCGGCGCCGGTCCCCTCTCGCTGTATTTTCACCTGCCGTTCTGCGAAACCCGCTGCTGGTTCTGCGGTTGCAATACGGTCATCACCCGCCGACGCGATTCCGCGGGCGAGTACCTCGACGATCTCGAACGGGAGCTTCGCCTGACCGCGGCGAAAATCGACGCCTCGCGGCCCGTCGCCCAGATCCACCTTGGCGGCGGCACGCCGACGTTTTTCCCACCCGACCAGCTTCGCCGGCTCGGCGCCGTCATCCGCCGGTATTTTCCAAACGTCGGCCCCAGCGTCGAATTCGGAGTGGAGGTCGATCCGCGGCGGCTCACGGCTGAGCACGTGCTCGCCTTGCGTGAGATCGGCGCCAACCGCGCGTCGCTCGGCGTCCAGGACACGAACCCACGGGTGCAGCTCGCCATCCACCGGCACCAGCCGCACCGGCTGAACCAGCAGACGATGGAATGGCTGCGCAGCATGGGTTTCAGCTCCGTCAACGTCGACCTGATCTTCGGTCTCCCGCTCCAGACCGCCGAGTCGTTTTCCGCGACCATCGATGACGTCCTCGGGCTCTCTCCCGACCGGCTGTCGGTCTTCAGCTACGCACATGTCCCGTGGATCAAGCCCGCCCAGAAAATCTTCGAGGACCGCGAGCAACTGCCCAGCGCGGAGGAAAAGCTCGCGATGTTTGCCGTCGCTCACGAGAAGCTGACCGCGGCGGGCTACATGGACATCGGCCTCGACCATTTCGCGAAGCCGGATGACGAACTCGCGGTCGCGCTGCGCCAGGGGACGCTCCACCGGAACTTCCAGGGCTACAGCACGCGCGGCGGAGCCTCGCTCTACGCCTTCGGCATCTCGTCGATTTCCTCGACCGCCGAAACCTACCGCCAGAATTTCAAGTCGCTCACGGACTGGCGCGCCGCCCTCGAGGCCGGCCGGCTCCCGGTCGAACGCGGTCTGCGCATCACCGCCGAGGACCGCAACCGGCGCGAAATCATCATGCGGATCATGTGCGACCGGCGGCTCGATTTCGCCGATCTTTCCCGGCGGCTCGGGTTGGATTTTGCCGCGACGTATGCGAACGAGCTGGCCGGACTCGCCGACCTCGAGACCGACGGGCTGATTGTCCGCACGGCGCGCGGCGTGGAGGTGACGGGAATCGGAGTTCCGCTGCTCCGCGTCGTGGCGATGCGGTTCGACACGACGCTGTCGGCCAGTCCGCGCAAGCATTCCCGGACGATCTGACCGCCGCGGCGCGATACCTCCATGCCTTTTCGCATCGCCAAGACCTTCACGATCGAGAGCGGCCATCTGCTGACGAAGCATCGCGGTGGCTGCCGGTTTCCGCACGGCCATTCGCGCACGATCGAAATCGTCGTCACCTCCGATGCTCTCGACGCACATGACATGGTGTGTGATTTCAAGTCGCTGAAGACCGCCGTCGCCGAGATCGTCGCACGCTACGATCACGCCTTCGCCATCAACACCGCCGACCCGAAATTCCGGGAGCTGCGCGCCGCCTACGGCGACCGCGTGCTCGGGTTTCCGAACACGGATCCGACGACCGAGGTGCTGGCCCGGGAAATCTTCTGCGAGGTCCGCGCCCAGATGGCCGCGGCCGCTTCCGACGCCGAATTTCCGATTCCGGCAACCGCCCGGCTCGAACGCGTGCGCGTCACCGAGACCGGCACCAGTTGGGCGGAGTATTGGGAGTAGGAATTGCGGGATTGCGGAATGCGGAGTCGCGATTGCGGATTGGATTCCCGCGTCCAATCCGGTCGGCTGCTCCCCGTCTTCGTTCTGCCCTCAGCATTATCGACCGTCCGGGGCCAGAGTCGCGTCGGCGGCGCCAAATCGAGAATCGCCGCCCTTCCGCATTCCGCAATCCACATTGGAATCGCCAGTTGCCAGTCCCCCAGAACTGACAATGGTTGGATGCCTCAGTTCGACCAACCACTGGGCACTTCGTCCTCAGCCATCCAGCTCCGATTTTCACTCTACCATTCTTCTTCGGCATCCGCGCTTCCCATTCTGCAATCCGCACTTCGCAATCCACTTCGATGTCCGCCGATCTGACCGAGCTCTACCAACAGGTCATCCTCGACCACAACAAGCGGCCGCGCAATCGCGGCAAGCTGCCGACCGCCAATCGGGTTGCGCACGGAGACAATCCGACCTGCGGCGATCAATGCAGCGTCTACCTGCGACTCGAAGGCGATCGCATCGCGGATATCTCGTTCGACGGTTCGGGGTGCGCCATCTCGCAGGCCAGTGCGTCGCTCATGACGACTCAGCTGAAGGGAAAATCCGCCGCCGAAGCCGAGGCGCTGTTCCAGCAATTTCACGACATCGTGACCAGCGGCAACGAACCCGAGGAGATCAGCGACCTCGCCGCCTTCGCCGGCGTGCATGCGTTTCCCGCACGGATCAAGTGCGCGACTCTTGGCTGGCACGCCGCCCTGAATGCGCTCCACGGCGACGCCGCGCCCGCGACGACCGAAAGCCACACGGACTGACCCGCGACGCCGGACGGTGCCGGGTCACCGGCGCATCACGTCGGCGGCGGGACGGCCGGCGCGCACCAGCGCGGCCATCCTTTCCATCGTCGGCGCAATATGCGTGAAGAATTTCCGGTACGCCGGGCAGAGGTAACTCACGCCGGGCTCGCCCGGCCCGGCTTCGACGAACCGATGCTTCGGACAGTCGCCATTGCAGGCGAAGCGAACCGGACATTCCCGGCAGACGCGGGGCAGGTCGGCTTTGATGTCTCCGAAGCGCGCCGCCGCCGCACTGTGCCCAAGGTCGGCCAGCGCGGTCGCATGGATGTTGCCGAGCCGGTGCTCGGGGTAGACAAAGTGGTCGCAGGCGTAAAGGTCGCCGCTCTGTTCGAGCGCGAAGGCGCGCCCACAACGTTCCTCGAATACGCACAGTCCGGCCCGGCCATGAACCCAGGCGGCCAGCGCCACATCGAAGAGCTGCACGAACACGCGGCCGACATCCCGTCGCACCCACGAGTCGTAGATCGTGGTGAGGAAGTCCCCCACCCGTTCCGGGGGCGGACATTCCGGCGCAACCTCGTGGTCCGCGATCGCACGTGACACCAATCGCTCCCGGATGCCACGGGGGCTGCCGTGCGCCAGCCCCCGGGCTGCTTCGCCCGGCGTCGGACGTCGCTCCACCAGTGGGATGAACTGCATGAAACCTGAGCCTTCCTCCCGCAGGAACTCGTAAACTGCCGCGGCCTGCCGGACGTTGCGGCGATGCACGACCGTGAGCGTGTTGAACTCGACGCGGTGCTTCTTCAGCAGCTTGATCCCGCGCATCACCCTCGCCCACGTCGGCCGCCTCCCGTGGTCGATGCGGAAGGGATCGTGCATCGTCTTGGGTCCATCGATGCTGATGCCGACGAGAAACTTCTCCCGCGCCAGAAACTCACCCCACGCGTCGTCGAGCAGCGTCCCGTTGGTCTGCAGCGCATTGGAGACGCGGCGGCCGGCGGCATAGCGTCGCTGGATTTCCACGACCTGCTGGAAGAATTCGAGACCGGCGAGGGTCGGTTCACCGCCTTGCCATGCAAACTGAACCTCTTCTCCCGGTTGCGACGCCAGATAGTCGCGCACGTAGCGTTCGATCGTCGGCAGGCTCATCCGCCGGCCAACCGCGCTGTGGACGGCCTCGGGCGCATGATCCTTCTCGCGATAGAAACAATAGGAGCACTCGAGGTTGCAGGCGGCACCGACGGGTTTGGCCAACACGTGGAAAGAGTCCACCCACGGGGTCTTTGGCGACAACGTGGGGCGCGGGTCCGGTACAGCCATTATCCCAGCTTACCGGTGCAGTAGGCCTTTCGCTGCGCGCGGGTTGCCGATTTCGCATCGGAGTTTGCGAACTCCGTCCGTCACCCTCACGTTCGTCGCTTCCCAGTTTCGTCGACCGGGCGGCGTTCCCGCCCCACTCACTTTCACTTTCATTCTCACGGTCACTTTCCCGCCACTCTCATTTTTCACTCCCTAGATGTTTTCCAGCCGCGATGTCCGTTCCGACTTCCCGACGCTGCACCAGCAGGTCGGGGGCAAGCCCTTGGTTTACCTCGACAATGCCGCCACGACGCAAAAACCGCGTCTGGTGCTCGAGACGCTTGAACGCTTCTACGAGCGCGACAATGCGAACGTCCACCGCGGTCTGCACGCGCTGTCGAACCGCGCGACCGACGCGTACGAAGGCGCGCGCGCACGGGTCGCGCGGTTCATCAATGCCGCGGATCCGGCGGAGATCATCTTCACGCGCGGCACGACCGAATCCATCAACCTGGTGGCCTCCAGTTGGGGCGGCGCCAACCTGAAGCCGGGGGATGTCATCCTTCTCACCGAGATGGAGCACCACTCGAACCTCGTGCCATGGCAGCTCGTGGCGCAACGGACCGGGGCGAAGCTGCGCTACGTTCCGGTGCTCGGTGCGAACGCGGAGGGTGGCCTCGACCTGGCCAACCTCGAGACCCTCCTCACGCCCGAGGTGAAGGTCTTCGCCTTCACCCACGTCTCGAACACGTTGGGTGTGATCAATCCCGCCGCGCAGCTCTGCGCCAAGGCGCGCGCCCGCGGGATCGTCACGGTCATCGACGGCGCCCAGTCCATCGGCCACCTGCCGGTGGATGTCCGCGCGCTGGGTTGCGACTTCTTCGCTTTTTCCGGCCATAAGATGGCCGGCGTCACCGGGATCGGCGTGCTCTACGGTCGTCGGGCGCTGCTCGACGCCATGCCTCCGTACCAGGGCGGCGGCGGAATGATCTCGGTGGTCGAGTTTTTCGAGAGCAAGTGGAAGCCTTCCCCCGAACGATTCGAGGCGGGAACCCCAAACTTTGCCGATGCCGTGGCACTCGGAGCCGCTTGCGACTACCTTGACCAGCTCGGGCGGGCCGACATCAGCCGGCACGACAGCGAACTCGCCAAGCTCGCCTATGACCGGCTGGCGACGCTTCCCGGAATCCGCATCCTCGGCCCGACCGGGGAGCGTAGCGGACTGGTGAGCTTCGCGTTTGCCGACGTCCATGCGCATGACGTCGTGACCTTCGCCAACGAGGACGGAATCGCACTGCGCGGCGGTCACCACTGCAACCAACCGCTGATGCGCAAGCTCGGGCTGACGAGCACGACCCGTGCAAGTTTTTACGTGTACAATACGCCGGAGGAAATCGACGTCCTTGTCGCCAGCATGCGCCGGATCCTGAAGTTCTTCGCCGGGTGACGGACGCGGCGTAACGCCGCTCCGACCGCAGACGATTCAGTGCTCAACCGTAGGAGCGGCTTTACGCCGCGACCGACCGCCTGTCGCGACTCGGATCGGCCCCCGTTCCGCCGTTTTCTTTTGAAACCCGGCGGAAATCCGGCATCTGTGTGGCTCGCTTAGTTTCGGCCACCCCGCCGAGTTCCCCAACCGCGCCCCCGCGCAACGTTCCCCACCCATGAGCTCCTCCGCCGCCGGCGAGTCCGCCCCTGCGTCGCAATCTGCCGCGCCCAAATCTCCGGCGTCGACCGGCCGCGCGAAACCCAAGTACCCCGGCGTCCGCGTGACCTGCAATGGCAACCAACTCGTCACCCAACACGTCGAGACGCGCATCACCGAGGGCGGCGTGTTCTATCCCATCACCCCGTCGACCGAGGGCGGCGAAATCTATCAGCAATCGTACGCCCAGGGAGAACTCAATGTCTGGGGCCAACAGAAGGTCGCCGTCGAGACGGAGGGCGAGCACGCCGCCCAGGGTGGCGCCACCGCGTTTGCGGTGACCGGCCGCCGCACGGTCAACTTCACATCCGGCCAGGGGCTCGCCTACGCGATGGAGCAGTATTACCACGCGCCCGGGAAGCTCTCGACCATGGTGCTCGAGGTCGGCGCCCGCGCGCTCACCAAGCACGCCTTGAACGTCCATTGCGGCCACGATGATTTTTACGGGGTGCTCGACACCGGCTGGACGATGCTCGTGGCGAAGGATGCCCAGCAGGCCGCCGACCAGGCCGTCATCCTGCGGCGCGTGAACGAGCTGTCGCTCAATCCCGGCATGAACATCCAGGACGGGATGCTCACGACGCACAGCGAACGGATGTACCTCGCTCCCGAGGCGGAATTCCTGCGCGAATACCTTGGCGCGGTCGACGACGTGATCGACTGCCCGACCCCGGCGCAGCGCGAACTCTTCGGTCCCCGCCGCCGCCGCGTGCCGGCGATGATGGATCTCCGGAATCCCATCCTCCTCGGCCCGGTGCAAAATCAGGAGCATCACATGAACGGCGTGGTCGCCCGCCGGAACAACTTCAACGAGGCGATCCTGCCGATGCTGGTGGAGGCCTACGCGGAGTTCGGCCGGCTCACCGGCCGCCACTACGGTCTGATCGAGCAGTACCGTACCGAGGATGCGGACACCGTGTTTGTCTCGCTGGGTTGTGCCGCGGACAACATCGAGGCGGCCTGCGATTACCTCCGCGAACAGCGGAACGCAAAGGTCGGCTCGATCCACGTGAACGTGATCCGGCCATTCCCCGAGGCGGCGGTCGTCGAGGCGCTGCGCGGGAAAAAGCGCGTCATCGTGCTCGAACGCACCGACGAGGGCATGGCGGGCGACAACCCCCTTGCCCGCGACATCCGCGTCGCGCTCGGCAAGGCCAACGAGGCGGCCCGGTTCGCCAGCGACGGTCACCCGCACAACGGCAACGGGTCGGGAGCCGCGACGCGCGAAATCCCGACCCTCGCCCCCGAGGAGACGCCCCGGCTCTTCCGCGGTGCGTACGGCATCGGCTCCCGCGACTTCCGACCGGAGCACACCCTCGGCGCCTACGAATTCGCGACCGGACAAACCCCGCGGCAGGACGGTCGCACCGCCACGGAAGGCGAAACCTACTTCGTCCTCGGCGTCGATCATCCGTACGCGGTCATCAGCCGCGACACGCCGTCGCTCCTCCCCGAAGGCGCGATCGCCGTGCGTTTCCACTCGATTGGTGGCTGGGGCATGATCACCACGGGCAAGAATCTCGGCGAACTCGTGGGCGAGTTCGGCCGGTTCATCTCGGAACGCGACGCCACCTACGACGCCGACGGCTTCCTCGTCGAGAAGCTGTACGTCATGGCCAACCCAAAGTACGGCTCGGAAAAGAAAGGGGCGCCGACCAATTATTACCTCACCGTGGCGCCGTCGCCGATCAAGGTGAACTGCGAGCTCAACCACGTCGATGTGGTCCTGTGCTGCGATCCCAAGGCATTCACCCACACCAATCCGCTCGAGGGGTTGAAGAAGGGTGGCTGCCTCGTCTGGGAATCGAGCGAGACGCCCGCCACGGCCTGGGAGCGGATCCCGTCGAAGTACCGGCAGTGGATCCGTGACAACGCGATTCGCGTGTTCATCCTGCCGGGGTTCGACATCGCGCGAAAGGCGACCAACCAGACCGAGCTCCAGCTCCGGATGCAGGGAAACTCGTTTCTCGGCGCGTTCTTCCGGGTGAGTCCGTTCCTCGAACACTACCGGATCAGCGAGGAGAAATTCCACGAGAGCGTCCGGAAACAATACGTGAAGAAGTTCGGCCGGTTCGGCGACGCGGTCGTCGCTTCGAACATGACCGTCATGACGGAAGGATTCTCCCGCGTCGCCGAGATCGCCTACGGCGCGCCGGGCGACGCCGACCGTTCGTCGATGCGCAATCCGCTGCAGAAACCGATTGGCAGCCACGCCATCATCCCGACCGCCGGCTGCGCAGCGTCCGGCTGCGACCCCATCGCCCGTCCACCCGACCAACCGGCCCGGGCACCGTTCCAGACCCTGGCGAAGTTCGATGCGGAATACCGGAATGGCCTCGGTTATCACCAACCCGCCAGCGCACTCGCCTCGCTCGGCGTGATGGGCGCGGGCACTGGAGCCACCCAGTCGAAGTACGTCGCGCGCCGCGAGACGCCGGTCTACATCGCGGAAAATTGCACGCAATGCATGGAGTGCATCACGGCCTGCCCGGATACCGCGCTGCCGAATCTCGCCCAGGAGGTCGGCGTCGTGCTGCGCACCGCGATCAACAATTACGTCAGCGACGTCGCGGATCGTCGCGCGTTCGGCGAACAGTTGGGCGCACTCGAGCAACGGGCCCGCGCCCGGATGAATGAGGCGGTGAAGACGAAGGCCCGGCTGCCATTCAAGGACATCGTCCGGGAGGAGGTCGCCGCCTTGGCCTCGGTTTCGCCCCCGGGCCGGGCCGAACTTACCGCCATCATCGACAAGCTGCCGCTCGCCTACTCCAACGTGCCGGCGATCTTCCGCTCGCTCGAGGCCAAGACCCCCGGCAGCGGCGGACTTTTCTCGATCTTCGTCTCGGATCTGTGCAAGGGCTGCGGCGAGTGCGTCCAGGTCTGCGGCGACCACGACGCTCTGCGGATGACGCGCGAGACGGAGGAATTGAACGCGACGCTCACGACCGCCCAGGTGTTCTCGCGGCTCCTTCCCGACACCCCGCAGAAATTCCTCGGCTTGTACAACGACGCCGATGCCGCGGCTTCGCGCGAGGCCGCGCTCCGCAACCATCTCATGGTTCGGCGCAATTACGAGGCGCTCGTTTCCGGCGACGGCGCCTGCGCCGGCTGCGGCGAGAAAAGCATCCTGCGCGCCTGCGCCAGCGTCACCGAGGCGTTCATGCGGCCGATGTATCACCGCAAGGCCGCCCGCCTCCGGGCCAAGGCTGAGCAGCTCGAAAAGGAAGGTGCGGTCCGGCTCGAGGCCCTCCAACAGCGGGACCCGAAGGCGTTCGAGCTGTATCGAAAGACATTTACCCACGCCATCCTCGGCCTCGGCGGCGAAAACGACGCCGACACGGCGCGGCGGATCGCCGACCACGAAGCCAGGCATGGCGCGATCACCGTCGAACAGATCGTCGCCGGCCTCGTCGCTGTCCTGCGCCAGGATGCGTTCAACCACCAGGATCTCCAGTCCGTGGACGGCCGCCGCGCCAACGGCATGTCGGTGATGATGATGGGCGCCAGCACCGGCTGTAACACCGTGTACGGCTCGACGCCGCCCTCGAATCCACACCCGTATCCCTGGATGAATTCGCTGTTTCAGGACGGCGCCACGATCTCGTGGCTCATGGCCGAATCCGCGATTCTGCTGCACGCCCGGCGATCGGTGGTGCCGGAACGGCTCGTTGACGCGCTGTTTGCCCAGGAGCCGGCGGCGAACGATACTTCCTCGGCTCACCGGACGGGCTTTTCCGAGTCGGACTACTTCACGCTCACGCACCTCGACGACGCGCTGATGACCGAGCAGGAAATCCGGGAACTGCCGAAGATCTGGGTGATCGGCGGCGACGGCGCGCTCGGCGACATCGGGTTCCAGAACGTCTCGAAGGTTGTCCTCCAGAACCGCCCGAACGTGAAGATGCTGATGCTGGACACGCAGGTGTACTCGAACACCGGCGGGCAGAACTCGGATTCGTCCACCATGCTCGGCGGTTACGACATGAACCAGTTCGGCGTCGCCTCGCAGGGGAAGCTGATCGAGAAGAAGAACGTCGCCGAGGCGTTCACCAGCGGGCACGGCTCGCCGTTCGTCGCCCAGGTCTCGATGGCCAACGCCGCCAAGCTCTACAAGGCGATCCTCGATGGGCTCGAGTACCGCGGCACCGCCTTTTTCCAGTGCTACACAACCTGCCAGCCGGAACACGGCGTCGGCGACAACATGAGTGCGGATCAGGCCAAGATGGTGCGGGACGCGCGCGGCATGCCGGAGTTCGTGTTCAATCCGCGGCGCGGCGAAACCTCAGCCGAGGCGTTCGACCTGAAGGGCAACCCGACGCCCGAGCGCGATTGGTGGCGGACGAAATACGCGAGCACCGGCGGCGAATACAATTTCACGGTAGCCCACTGGGCCGTCACCGAGGGTCGGTTCCGCAAGCACGTGAAGGCGATTCCCGACGAGGACGCCGCGAAGCTGGTGCCGTTCGACGATATGTTGCTGCTGATCACCCAGGACGACGTGATCCACCGGCGGGTCTTCGATCCCCACCACCGCAGCCATGTCCCGAACTTCGGGTGCTACATCCAGGCCGAGGTGCACGGGAAGATGAAGACGTTCGCTGTCTCCCGGCAGATGGTCCTGTTCGCCGTCGAGCGGCGCAAGGCATGGCGGATGCTCCAGAGCAAGGCCGGGGTGGCGAATCGCGACTACCTCGCCCAGAAGGCGTTTCTCGCCAAGGTCGACAAGGGCGAGATATCGCTCGCGGATGCCAAGTCGCGCGGACGAGAGCTGGTCGCCGCCGAGACCCCCAAGACCTGACGCGTTGTGTGGCCCCGGTAGGGCGCGGAGTCTCTTCCGCGCCTGGTCGAACATTCAGCACCCTCGCGATCCGAGCCCGGCACGTCATGCATGTGGCGCGAATTTATCAGACCACGGCCATGTTCAGCCGCCGCTCGTGCTCGTCGCACAATTCCTCGAACCGGCGACGCAAACGCGCCGCGTTCGGCAGGTCGTAGTGTCCCGGCACCACCCACCGCGCCCCGATCGCGCGCGCCCTTTTCATGCTCGGCCAGACGAGGCGGCGATCATCGGTGAAGATCGCGGGCGAGACCTGCGTGCGCATCATGAACCGGACCCAGAGATCGCCGCTGAACAACAGATCATGGCGGCGACTGTAGAACCCACAGTGCCCCACGGTATGTCCGGGCAGATGGATGACACGCAAACCGCCCCAGAACGGAAGTTCCTGCCCATCGCGCAACGGCTCATCAATTGCCACCGGCCGGTAGTGCGTCATCGCCCGGCCCGCAGTTTCCAGGGCGCCGCAGATTCGCGCTGGGCCGGAATACGGGAAAGTCCCGTCAATATGCGGCTGATCCAGCGGATGGGCATACACGGGCGCACGGGTCCACGTCTTCGCCCAGGCGGCGTTTCCCGCGTGGTCAATGTGTCCATGCGTGAGCACGATCGCCCGTACGTCGCGGGGTCCGAGCCCGAGCTGCGTCACCGTCCGGAGGATGGCCCGGTGATCGCCCGGGAAACCCGTGTCGAGCAGGACCACGCCATCGCCGTCCACCAGCAAATGCGGCACGCTCATGAAGCCGCGGACCGGATACAGCCCCGCCGGCCAGGTGCTCGGATCAAAGTGGATCGCCATCGTCTGTGCTAAGCCGGCTTCGCTTCAATGACCGACACTCGTTCGCCCTCCCCCACGCGCCACCGGATGTTCCAGCCTGCCACGGTCATCCCGTAGGTTCGGTTCTCCGCCTCCTGGTACGCGGGCTGAAGCTCCAGCTCGAGCAGCTTGCGCACGAGTTGCGTGGTTTCGGCGCCGAGCTTTGCCGCCACGTCGGCCGGAATCTCGATCCTCCTTCCCGGCGGCCGGTCCGGCGCTTCCTTCGCCCAATCGGACGCCGCCTGCGGGATCGCCTCCGCCCACGGCAGGTACGGCTTCACATCGTAGACCGGCGTGCCGTCGACCGCATCGATGCCGGCGACCCGGATCCGTCCCGGTTCGATCGCCACGATCCGGACCAGTGACAGTCCCAGGCCGTTCGGCCGATTCGGTGACCGGGACGCGAACACGCCGACCCTTTCGTTTCCACCCAGCCGGGGTGGCCGTACGACCGCACTCCCGGACCAGGGCGGGTTCTTGTGAAACCCGGTGACCAGCCACACATGCGAAAACGCCTCGAGCCCGCGGGTAAACTCGGGCGCCGCAAACTCCGGCAGGAATTCCACCCGACCTTCCGCCTCCGGCACCAACCCGCTCTGCCGCGGAATTCCAAACTTCTCCGCGAACGGCGTCCGGAGAATCGCAACAGCACGGATCAGGTGATCAGGCATCGGGTGAAAACGGAAGAAAGCAGAAACGGCAGAAAGACAAAACGTGTATTTCATGTAGGGCGGGGTCAGGCGACCCCGCCCTACATCACGCTCCAGACGAGACCAAGGGCACCGCTCGCGATCACCACGGGAATGATTCCCACCTTGAACCGCTGCATCGCGACGAACGCACCGACGCAGACGACGATCGCAAACCAGTCGACGGCAGCGCCGTGGAGTCCTTTCGGAATGAAAACGTGAAGCGCAAACCACACGGCGAGGTTGAGGACCACGCCGACCACGGCGGCGGTAACGCCCGTCAACGTCGTGGCGAGGCCGGCGTTGCCCCGCATCTGCTCGATGTGCGGAGCACCCAGGAAGATCCAGAGGAAGCAGG
The DNA here is from genome assembly GCA_035545515.1 of Opitutaceae bacterium. GTDB lineage: Bacteria > Verrucomicrobiota > Verrucomicrobiia > Opitutales > Opitutaceae > ER46. The sequence goes on along the minus strand of DASZYH010000267.1, from coordinate 18,370 downwards.
GGACGAACGTCGTCCAGGTCGTGATCAACGCGCCCAGCGTGGCCGCGACCAGCGGCGGCAGCGCCCCGGGATGCTGCCAGCCGCCAAGGAAGCCCACGAACTGCACGACCATGATCAGCGGGCCCGGGGTGGTCTCCGCCAGCCCGAGCCCATCGAGCATCTGCGGGGCGGTGATCCAGTGAAAATGTCCGACCGCCTGCTGCTGCACGTACGGCAGGACGGCGTACGCGCCGCCGAACGTCACCATCGCCGCCTTGCTGAAGAAAATCCCCTCCTGCGGGAGCGTGCTGCTCCAGCCCTGCCACGCACCGAGCGCCAGCACCGGGGCCCACCAAAGCACCAGTGAAACCACGAGCACTTTCGCGGCGCGGGCGAGGCTCGGTCGCGTGTGCGCCGGCGATTCCGCTGCGTCCCCGATCACAAAAGCCGAGCCTGCCGCGGTGGCCGCTGCTCGTCCGGCCGCGGCGCGTTCGCCGCCCGCGTTCACCGGCCCGCCATTCCGCCCGATGATCCAGCCGGCCACCGCTGCGCCGGCAATGATCGCGGGAAACGGCACGTGCAGGAAAAAGATCAGGCCGAACGCGGTCCCCGCAATCGCCCACATGAGCCATCCCTTCAACGCGCGCCGGCCAATCCGGATCACCGCGGCAACGACGATGGCAGTCACCGCCGGTTTCAGACCGTAGAAGATCGCCGCAATCCAGGGCACGGCGCCATCGGCCGCATAGACGTAGCTCAATCCGCACAGCAGAAATACCGCCGGCAGCACGAATAGCGCGCCGGCGATGATCCCGCCCCAGGTGCGGTGCAGCAGCCAGCCACAGTACGTCGCCAACTGCGTGGCCTCGGGTCCAGGCAGCAGCATGCAGTAGTTCAGCGCGTGCAGGAACCGCTGCTCCCCGATCCATTTCTTTCTCTCCACCAGCTCGGTGTGCATGATCGCGATCTGCCCCGTCGGTCCCCCGAAGCTGATGAACCCGAGCTTCAGCCAGAACCGGAATGCTTCACCGAACGTGGGATGACGCGCCGCCTCCATTCGGCGCGACGGTGACCGCGCCAATTCCGTCAGCAAGTTGATATTCGCGCATCCCACCTTACGGTCCGCGGAGGAACCTTCTGTTCCCGGCTCGTCCGCGTTCCCATGCACCTCCTCCGTGCGACCTCACTCCGTGTCCTGATGGCCGGTCTCGCTGCGGGCGGCACCATTCGGGCCAGCCCGCTCGAACCGGCCGGCCGGATCCCGCTCCCGCACGTGCGCGGCCGGATCGACCATCTGGCCCTCGATGCTGCCGGACACCGTTTGTTTGTCGCGGCGCTGGGCAACGACACCGTCGAGGTCGTCGATCTCGCGCAAAACCGCGTCCGGCAGACGATCACCGGATTCGACGAGCCGCAGGGTCTCGCGTTCGTCCCGGGTGTCCGCCGGCTGTTCGTCGCCAATGGCGGGGACGGCAACGTTCGCGTGCTTGCCGAACCCGGCTGGAAAACGGTCGCCACGATCCCGCTCGGAGATGATGCCAACAACGTCCGGTACGATGCCGACGCCAACCGGGTTTACGTCGGTTACGGGAACGGCGGCATTGCCGCGATCGATCCGGCTGGCAACCGGGTAATCGACCGCATCCCGCTCGCCGCCCATCCGGAATCTTTCCAATTCGATCCCCGAGGACCCCGCCTGTTTGTCAATGTCCCTGGCAACCGCCAGCTTGTCGTGGTCGATCGCACGGCCGGCACGGTTGTCACCGCGCGCAAGCTGCTGCTCGCCGGTGGCAACTTTCCCCTCGCGTTCGATGTCGCCGGACATCGCCTGTACGTCGGTTGTCGCTCCCCGGCCCGGCTGCTCGTGGTCAGCACCGATACGAGTTACGAAGACGCCAACGCGCCGCTGCACGGCGACTGCGACGACCTGTTCTTCGACGCCGCGCGCCACCGCTTGTACGCGTCGTGCGGAGAGGGATACCTCGATGTCTATTCCATCGCTGGCCGCTCGGACCCGAAACGAATCGACAGCCTCGCGACCGAAGCCGGTGCACGCACGAGTTTCTTCGACGGCAGCCGGCTTTACCTCGCCGTTCCCGCGCACAACGGCCATGGGGCCGAGATCCGCATGTACGCCGCGCCATGATCGTCCCCGATAGGTGGAACGCGATGTCCTCATCGTCGGCCGTCCGCTTGGATTCAGGTTTGACCGTAGGCCGTCCGCTTGCGGACGCCCGATTGGATTCAGGTTTGACTGTAGGCCGTCCGCTTGCGGACGCCATCTCCCGGCAAGCCGGGCGCGAGCAAGCTCGCGGCCTACAGTTTCGCTCTGTGGCCCCTGCGGTCGCTTTTCCGCATCAGGCTACTGACTACCGGCGCCAGGCGCGATCTTCGCGGCCTCCGCTTCCATCTGCGTCACGAGCTCGTCCATCTGGTCGACAACGGCCTGGACGGTTTCGCGTTTGGTCAGGTCGACGCCGGCCTTCTGGAGCTGGATCATCGGATAATCGTTTCCACCGCTCTTGAGCAGCGCGAGGTAGCGGTCGGTCGCGGCCTGCCGCCCCGCCGCGTCGCCCGTTGTCATGTCGCGAAACAGCTTGGCGGACGACGCGAAGCAGGTCGCGTACTGGTAGACATAGTACGGCGAGTTGTAGAAATGCGGGATCCGCGACCAGGTGAACTTGTACAGGTCGTCGATCGTGACGGCATCGCCGTAGTACGTCTTCAGCAGGTCCAGGTACATGCGGTTGAGCACCTCCTCGGTGATCGGCTCGCCCTTTTCCGCCCGCCGGTGCGCCTGAAGCTCGAAATCCGCGAACAGCACCTGCGTGTAGAACGTGCCGACGATCGAGTCCACCGCATGCTGGAGCAGCAGGAAGCGCTCCGTCGGATCGGTCGTCGTCTGGAGCAGCTTGTTCAGCAGGAAGCGTTCGTTGGTCGTCGAGGCCACCTCCGCCACGAAGATGGTGTAGTCGGCGTTCACGAACGGCTGGTTCTCGTACGAAAGGACCGTGTGCAGCGCGTGTCCCGCCTCGTGCGCGAAGGTGAAGACGGCGTCCAGCGTGTCGTTGTAGTTGAGCAGCAGGTACGGGCCGACCCCGTAGACGCCCGCGCTGTAGGCGCCGCTGCGCTTGCCCTGGTTCTCGTAGACGTCGATCCGGCCGCCCGAGACAAACTCCCGGTACTTCGCGACGTACTCCGACCCGAGCGGCGCGACGGACGCGATCAGGAGGTCCTTGACCGCGTCGTACGGATATTTCCGGTCGCTGCGGTAGATCGGTATCGACGCGTCATAGAGGTGATAGCTCGCCAGCCCGAGCAGCCGCTGGCGCAGCCGCGCATAGCGTTGGAGCGGCCCCGTGCCGGCGCGCACGGTTTGGACCAGCGTGTCAACCACCGCGGGGGGAATCGCATTCCGGTCCAGTGCCGCGTCCAGGGTGTCGGGATAGTTCCGGGCCTGCGCCATGAACCAGCCGCGCTGCAGCACGCCGTTGTAGATCGCAGCGTAGGTGTTTCCCGTGGCGGCATACGTCTTCAGGTACGCCTCGAACGCCTTCGCCCGATCCGACTGGTTGTAGTCGGTCATCAGCACTTCCTGGTAGCTCCCGGGGGTCAGCGTCACCTTCTTGCCGTCCGCCAGCTCGATCGCAGGAAACTTGATGTCCGAGGTGCTTAGTTCCTGAAACGTCGACGTCGGCGTTTGATTGAACCGGGTCGCGTACGACAGGAGCTTCTCGCCCTTTTCGTCCAGCACGTGCGCCTGCTGGCGATAGTTGTCGAGAATGGTGAACCGGTAGATTCCGAGATCCGGCGTCTCGGCGATCCACTTCTCCATCGTCGCCTGCGGAATCGACAGGAGCTCGGGCGTGAACCAGGCGGTCGCGGTCGCGAACTTGGCGAAGACCGCGCCCACCCGCTGGAATTTCGCCGCCACCTCCTGGTCGCGCGTGTCGATGTCCCGCTGGAGCTGCGGATACCGGTACACTTTGTACTCGAGCATCCCGATCTCGTCGTAAGCGCGATAGGCCTTGAGTACCGCCGCCGGCCCTTGCGTGAGCGTACCCTTGAGGGCGGCAAAGGCATCCATCTTCCCCATCATGTCCTTCATCGCCGTATCCCAGGCCTGCCAGTCGGGAAAAATGGGCGTGAAATCCCACTTGTAACGGGCGGGAATCTCGGCGCGATTCTGCGTCTCGGGTTTCCCGAGCGCGACGACCGCGCTGGCAAAGGCCAGCGACGCAGCCCCGATGATATGCCGATGCAAGGAACCGTGGTGCATGATGAGGCGCGAGGTTGCCGGGAAACCCGGCCTCCGTCGAGAGTGGCGAATTGAACTCGCCAAGGGCGCAGCACCGTGGCTCGCTCCCAAGCCGTTCCCCACCGCCTCCCGATTCGGGGGGCCGCCCCACGTCTCCCCACCTCGACTCGCGCGGACAGCCGCGCGCCGCGCATGCCCTGGCACCAGAATTACGCCCCGCTCGGCAATGTCGCGCTCTCCGCGATCGCCGCCGCCCTGCCCGTGGTCACCCTGCTCGGCCTGCTGGCTTTCGCCCGGGCGCGCGCCCATGTCGCCGCGCTGGCCGGTCTGCTCGTCGCCTTGGCCGTCGCCGTCGTCGTCTACCACATGCCCGTCGCTCTCGCCGCCCTCGCCGCGGGCTACGGTGCCGCGTACGGCCTGTTCCCGATCGGCTGGATCATTCTCAACGCGATTTTCATCTACCAGCTCTCGGTGGAAACCGGAGGGTTCGCGGTGCTGCAGCGGCAGATTGCGGGAGTGTCCGACGACCGCCGGATTCACGCGCTGCTGATCGCCTTCAGTTTCGGAGCGTTCATCGAGGGGGCGGCGGGATTTGGCGCGCCGATTGCCATCTCCGGCGCCCTGCTGATCGGACTCGGTTTTCGTCCTCTCGAAGCCGCCAAACTTTCGCTGATCGGCAACACGGCGCCCGTCGCGTTCGGGTCGCTCGGCATCCCGCTCGTCACGCTGGCGCAGGTGACCGGCCTCGACCTGTCACAGCTCAGCGCGATGGTTGGTCGCCAGCTTCCGCTCTTCTCGCTCATCGTTCCGTTCTGGCTCGTCGCCGCCCAGGTCGGCTGGCGCCGCATGATCGAGGTTTGGCCGGCGTGCCTCGTTGCCGGCGCAAGCTTCGGCGTCACCCAGTGTTTGATCAGCAACCTCCACGGCCCCTGGCTGGCCGGTCTCGTGAGCGGCGCCGTTTCGCTCGCGTCCTTGGTGGCATTCATGCGGGTCTGGAGCCCGCCGCGGACGCGATCCGCGGCCGGTTTCGACGCACGCCCCGACGTGGACACGACGATCGCGACGAGCCCCGCCCCGGCGGCAATCGACGGACCTGCCGGGACGTCCGTCTCGACGGCGGAGATCGTGGCGGCCCGCGTCTCACCTGCAGCGGGGAGCAAGGGTGCATCCGCTCCGGCGGCTGCCCGGGCCTGGCTCCCGTGGGGCTTGCTCTCGGTCTTCGTGTTTCTATGGGGCCTGCCGGTGGTGAAGGACGCCCTCAACCATGCGTTTTCGCTCCCGCTCAACGTGCCCGTCCTTCACCTCGCGGTCGCACGCGTTCCGCCGGTCGTGCACGCGGCGACCGCCGAACCCGCGGTGTTCGTGTTCAACGCCTTCTCCGCCACCGGCACCGCTCTGCTGCTCGCGGGTGTCGTCGCCGGGTTGCTGCTGGGCGTCTCGCCGCTGCGGCTGGTCCGGCTTTATGGCCGAACGATCACCCGCGTTCAGGTGTCGCTACTGACGATCGCGCTGATGGTCGGGCTCGGCTTCACCACCCGGTACAGCGGAACGGACACCACGCTGGGGCTGGCGCTCGCCGCCTCGGGCGCGTTCTACCCGTTCTTCTCACCGCTGATCGGCTGGCTCGGCGTGGCGCTGACTGGCAGTGACACCTCCTCGAATGTCCTCTTCGGAAACCTCCAAAAGGTGACCGCCCAGCAACTCGGACTGCCGCCGGTTCTCCTCGCCGCGTCCAACAGCTCGGGCGGCGTCATGGGCAAGATGATCGATGCCCAGAGCATTGTCGTCGCCAGCGTCGCGACCGGCGGAGCACCGGACAGTCCCGACGCCGGCACGATTCTGCGATCGGTTTTCTGGCACAGTGTGGCCCTCGCACTCCTGATGGGCGTCCTGGTGGTCAGCCAGGCCTACCTGTGGCCCGGCATCGTCCCGCGCCCCTGATCGAATTGCGGATTGCCGATTGCGGACTGCGGATTGCGGATTGCGGATTGCGGATTGCGGATTCTGAAACCGCGGAGTGCGCATTCCGAACTGTAGGATCGGCTTCACGCCGCGACCTTCGTCCGTAGCGCCAGTCGATTCGGGTGAACGCGGAATCACCGACACCGTGTCCTTCACGCGGCCCGCGCCTCCATCGCTCGTACGGCCAACGTCAGTCGGGATAATCTACGATGCGCGAGCAAGCTCGCGGCCTACCTTGCGGATCCGCCCAATCGAAAATCGAAAATCCAAAATCGAAAATATTCACCGCCGTCCGCCCTCCGGTCATTCCGCAATCCGCAGTCCCCATTCCGCAATCATCAGTACGCGTCGCGGAGCACCTGCATCGTGTGCCGGATCCGGATCGGCGAGCCGAGGTTTCGCAGATGCACGCCGATCTGCGTCAGGCAACCGATGTTGCCCGTCGCCACCGCCGTCGCTCCGGTTCCGATGATCGCGCGCGCCTTCTTTTCGCCGAGCGACGCTGCCGTTTCGGGCTGATCGAGATTGTAGGTCCCGGCGCTGCCGCAGCACAGGTGCGGATCCGGAACCTCCACCAGTTCGAGCCCCGGCACCGCTCGCAGCAGGTCACGTGGCTCGACGCGAACCCCCTGGGCGTTCGCGAGATGACACGCGTCGTGGTACGCCAGCCGTTGCCGCCCGGTCCCCGGCGGGCGCTCACGCAGGCCGAGCCGGGCAAGGAAAACGCTCACGTCCACGACGCGATGTCGGAACGTCTCCGCGCGGTCTGAATCGGGCGTGCCGGCAAGGACGAGATGGTATTCGTGGAGCATCGAGCCGCAGCCGGCGGCATTCGTCACTACCGCGTCCACATCCGCCGGGAAGGCGTCGAGATTTCGCCGGGCAAAGCCCCGAGCGGCCGCCAGATCACCGGTGTGCCAGGCCAGCCCGCCACAGCACCCCTGGCCGGGCGGAACGACCACCTCGACGCCATTTCGGGTGAGCACCTCGATCGTCGCGAGATTGATGTCCGGATCGAGCACCTGCTGTGCGCACCCCGCCAGCAGCGCCACGCGCGCGCGCCGGGCGCCACGCGCCGGCGAGAACTCGGGGAGCACAATCGCTTTGGGCACATTCGACGGAGCGAGTTCCAGCATCGGCCGCAGTGATGGTGGCACGAGGGCGCGAAATGGACGTGCCATGCGCGCGAGAACCAGCGCGCCGCGAAAACGAGCGGGATGGGGAATGGTCGCGCCCGCGACCCAGCGCCGAAACCGCGCCGCCGGCCCACGACGGAATTTTCCCTCCGATTCCATCGTCGCGCGAAACGGACTGATCAGGTCCCGGTACACCACCCCGCTCGGGCACGCCGGCTCGCAGGCCAGGCAGCCGAGACAGCGGTCAATGTGCGGCTGCGCCGCTTCCGCCGCCAGACCGCCCTCCAGCACCTGCTTCATCAGGACAATCCGCCCGCGCGGCGAGTCCATCTCCTCGCCGAATTCCTGGTAGGTCGGGCAGGCGGAGAGACAGAACCCGCAGTGGACGCAGGTCTGCACCGCCTTGGCCATCGACTCGCCAAAGGGGCCATCGGGTTTGATCGCGTGCAGCATGGGAGAATCGGCGGTGGGTTGTGGCGTCAGATTCGCGGCTCACTTGCCGCGCTCGTCGTCGAGTCCCGGAAAGCGCCCGTCGGGGTCGAGCGCGGCTTTGACCGCGCGCATCGCCTCGTACCGAGGTTGCGGGCCGCCCCAGCATGGCCCTTCGCCCCGCAGCGTCACTGCCGGCCACTCCCACGCCGGGAGCGGCGCTCCCAGCGGCAATGAGACATAACCGGCGTTCCCCGCCGCGCTGATCCAGCCACGCCCTTCCGGCTGCCGCTGCACGACCGCGAGGAATTCGGGAACGCTCGCGGGTGTCAGCGCGACTTTAACCACCGTTCCACCGGTGTGCGCCCAGCGCAGTTCGGTCACGCTCTGCCAGAGGAAATTGGCGTCGCCTGCCGTCATCACGGTTCCCGGCCAGCGCGCCAGCACGTCCGCTGCCAGCGGATCCAGCGCCTCGGGAGGACCGGCCAGCCGGGCAAAGACGGCGGCTTCCCCCACGGCGGCGTCGAGCGCATCGATTTCCCACCGGCCCGCCACGATGGCCATCAGCAGATCGCGCTTGGCCATCGCGTCCGGGGCCTCGAGTCGGAGCGTGCGGGTCGCCCGCGGCCGCGGGAACACCTTGAACGAAAGCTCGACCATCACACCGAACCGGCCGGCGCTGCCGACGAGAAATTTGGGCACATCGAATCCCGCGGCGTTCTTCACCACCTTGCCGCCGAGCCGCAGCAGCCGGCCGCGTCCATCGACGAATCGCACGCCCAGGATGAAATCGCGCAGGCCCCCGTAACGCAGCCGGCCCGGCCCGCTCAGCCCTGCCGCCACAGTGCCGCCCAGCGTCGCCCCGGCGAGCACGAGCAGCGGATCAAATGGCAGGTATTGCCCGCGTTCGGCCAGCAACGCGGCGATCTGCCGAATCGGCGTGCCCGCGAGGGCCGTGAAGGTGAACTCGCTCGGCTCATACTCCACCATCCCCGAGAGCCCGGCCGTCGAGAGCCGCACCGCCTCGCCGGTCACGCGACTCAACCGCTCCTTCGTGCCCGCGCCCACGGCGATGACGCGCGGCGCCGAACGAACGGCGTCAACCAGTTCGGCGACCGACGAGGGTGAGAGAAGGTCCGCTTTCATTCCCTTGTGATCACGCCCGCCTTTTCGAGGGGGTGCAGCCCCTGGTGGGTCAGCGCCGGGGCGTCCGCCACCGGGAACATCTTCCCGGGGTTCGCAAGGCCGAGTGGATCGAAGGCCCGGCGGATCCGCTCCAGGCAGTCGACCTCGTCGGGCGAAAACATCACTGGGAGAAAATCCCGCTTCTCCACGCCAACCCCATGTTCGCCGGTGATCGATCCGCCCATCTCGACACACATCCGCAGGATCCGCCCCGCCAGCGCCTCAGCCCGCTGGAGGTCGCCCGGTACGCGGCCATCATAGAGGATCAGCGGATGCAGATTGCCGTCGCCCGCATGAAACACGTTCGCACACCGCACGCCCATCTCCCGCGACCACTCGCCGATCTTGCGCAAGGCCTCCCCGAGACGGCGCCGCGGAACCACCCCGTCCTGCACGATGAAATCGGGGGACAACCGCCCCACGGCACTGAACGCGCTCTTCCGCCCCTTCCAGATCGCCGCGCGCTCGGCGGCGTCCCGAGCGGGCCGAACTTCCACCGGCTGGCTCGCCAACAACAACTCCTCCAGCCGGACCCGGTCCGCGGCGACGGTTTCACGCGGTCCCTCCAACTCCACGATGAGCACCGCTTCACAACCCGCCGGATACTCCGCGTGCACCGCCGCGACGGCGGCGTCGAGTGCCAGCTTCTCCATGATCTCGAGCGCCACCGGGAGGAGCCCGCTGGCGACAATTGCCGCCACCGCGTCACCTGCCTGCTCCACCGTGCGGTAGCCGGCGAGCACCGTGTGGAAACATTCCGGCTTCGGCAGCAATTGGAGCGTCGCCTCCAGCACCACGCCGAACAATCCCTCATGCCCGACGAACAACCCGGTCCAGTCCGGCCCGACCGCCTCGCGGCTTTCGCCGCCGAAACTCACCACTTCGCCGGTTGCCAGCACCGCCTTCACCCCGAGGACGTGATTCGACGTCATGCCGTATTTCAGGCAGTGCGCCCCGCCCGCGTTGAAGGCGATGTTGCCCCCGATCGTGCAGATAAGCTGGCTCGACGGATCCGGCGCAAAATGCAGCCCGTGAGACCCGACGGCGAGCGACACATGCGTGTTGACCACGCCGGCTTCCACCACCGCCACGCGCTGGGCGGCATCGATCCGCACGATGCGGTTGAGTCGGTTCATCGCGATCACAACGCCCCCCTCGACCGGCAGGGCTCCGCCCGACAGGCTCGTCCCGCTGCCGCGCGCGACAAATGGCAGCTTCTCGTCGCGACAGAACCGGACCAGCGCGATCACCTCCTCCTGCGTTTCAGGCACCACCACCGCGAGCGGCTTGGCCCGGACGGCCGTGAACGCGTCACTCTCGTACGCGGCAAGTTGCGCCGCGCCCGCCAGCACGCGCCCCTTCGGCAGCAGCTTCGTCAGGCGGCGGATGACGGGAGTTGGCTTCATCGCACACATGGAGTGATCGCTAGCGGCTGGCCGGCGGAGTCAGGCGACCCCGCCCTGCACCCCGCAAGGGCGCCAGCGACGCGATTCGCCGCCACGGTTCCCCATCCGTTCCAATGTAGGGCGGGGTCGCCGGACCCCGCCATTTGCACCGGCGCCTCCGTGGCGGCCGAACAATCGAAAATATCCTTCATTCCGCAATCCGCAGTCCGCAGTCACTTCAGCAGTTTTCCCAACGCGGCCAGCAGGAGATCCACGTTCCGCACGGTCGCACCGTGCCCCATGAGGCCGATGCGCCACGCCTTGCCCGCCATCGGGCCGAGGCCGGCGCCGATCTCGATCCCATATTCGTCCAGCAGCCGCCGGCGGATCACCGCGTCGTCGACTCCCGCCGGGATATGCACGCAATTCAAGGTGTGCAGCGAATGCCGCGGGACATACCGCAGCCCCAACGCCTCGATGCCCGACCGGAGCCGTTGATGCATCGCCGTGTGCCGGGCAATCCGGACATCCAGTCCTTCCTCCAGGACGATCGCAAGCGCCTCGTGCAGGGCATAGGTCATGTTCACCGGCGCGGTGTGATGATAGACCCGCCCGCCACCGCCGCCGGTGTAGTACTTCCGGAGCATGCTCACGTCCAGATACCATGACTGGACCCGCGATTTTCGCGCGTCCATCACCGCCAGTGCCCGGGGGCCGAAACTCACCGGCGCCAGGCCGGGTGGGCAGCTCAGGCACTTCTGCGTTCCGCTGTAAATCGCGTCGATTCCCCACTCGTCGACCCTCAGCTCGTGACCGCCCAGGCTCGTGACGGCATCGACCACCAGCAGCGCGCCGCGGGCATGCACCAATTCCGCCACGCCTTCGAGCGGCTGGTGCGCCCCCGTGCTGGTCTCGGCCTGCACCAGCGCGACGAGCTTCGCCTTCGGGTGCGCCTCCAGGGTCGCCGCAATGACGTTCGTCGGAAACACGTCGCCCCATTCCGCCCGCATCGCGTGGACGCGTGCGCCGCAGCGCTCCATCACGTCCTGCATCCGGGTGCCAAATACGCCGTTGACGCCGACGATGACCTCGTCGCCGGGTTCGATCAGGTTGACGGCGATGCACTCCATGCCGGCCATGCCCGTTCCGCTCACCGGGAACGTAAGCGGATTGTTCGTCCGAAACACCTCGCGCAGCATGGCGCAGGTGTGGTCCATGATCGCGAGGTACTGCGGATCCAGGTGACCGAGCGTCGGCGCGGCCATCGCGCGCAGCACCCGTTGCGGCACGGGGCTTGGTCCGGGCCCGAGCAGGATGCGCTCGGTCGGGATAAACGCGGCAGGATGTTCCATGGTGGGAGCGTTAGGATGACGGGGCAGAGACACCTCTGACGAGACTTTTGGGAATTGCGGATTGCAGAATGCGGTTTGCGAAATTCCAAACTGTCGGAGCGGCTTAACCCGCGATGTTTGTTCGCCGCCCGGCGTCAGCTGGAATCCCGCTCTCATGCGCGAGCCCCTCGACAAGCTCCGGGCAGGCATACTCGCGTCCTTCGGGGCCTCGTCCATTTCGTAGGCCGCCCGCTTGCGGGCGCCATCGTTCCGATCGGGTGCAGCCAAACTCGCGACCTACGCGTGTGGCGCGGAAGGGACTCCGCGCCCTACCATGATCCCGGTGTCCGTGACTCCTGTCTCCTGTCTCCTCACCTCCTTCCGCTCACCTCCCGACGACAAACTGTCGCAACTGCACCGGGTCCGATGGATTCCGGCCTTTCGTTTCGGCCCGGCCGTGGTTTCGTCCCATGTTCCCACGATGAAGGATTTGCTTCGCGACACGCGCGTGCAGCGGCTGATCGCCGCCAACACCCTGGGCTCCATCGGGTCCGGGGTGACGATCTTTTCCGTGCCGTGGCTGATGGTCCACCAGCCCGGGGGCAACGACGCCTACCGCTGGGTGACGATCGCGACGACCCTCGTGCTCTTCGCCATCCTGCCGCAGTACGGCGCGCTCGTGGACCGGCACTCCCGGAAGGCCGCGATCCTGGCCAGCGAGTTGTGGGGACTGATTGCCACGTCGTCGATGGCCGTCCTCGGACTTGTCCTCGGTCGGTTTGGGATGGTGCAGCTCATGGCGATCTACTTCTGCGGAATGCTCTACTACACACTGCACTACCCCGCAAAATTCGCGATGATCCAGCAGATGTTCGACCGGTCGCAGTACCAGTCGCTCACCGGCTTGATCGAGGTGCAGGGCCAGACGGCCATGATGATCGCGGGCGGCCTCGGCGGCTACCTGGTCGACCATGTGCCGCTTTGGGTCATTCTTTTGTTCGACGCGTCGACCTACCTCTTTAGCTTCCTGGTGCTCTCGACGCTTCCATACGATGCCACGCACCTCGAAACGGCCCGGAAGTCCGGCGTTTCCGCGACGGGAGCGGCGGCACCGCGGCCCGGCGTCTGGCAATCCGTCATCGTGGGCTGGAACTGGCTGCGGGAGCGGCCGCGGCTGACCGTGTTCCTGACCTGCTCGTTGATTCCGTTCATCATCATCATGGCGGCCAACTACCTCATCCCGATCTACGTCGCCGAAACCCTTCACGCCAGTGCGGTGTATTTTGCGGGTGGCGAAATCACGTTTGCAGTGGGAGCGATTGTGGCCGGCGCGCTTCTCCCCTGGCTCGTCTCGCGCCACACGGCGGCGGCAACGATCCCGGCGACGATGTTCGTTTTTCTCGCCGGACTCGTTCTGGTCATTGTCTTTCACGTTCCCGCCACGTTTATCGCCGCCAACGCGCTGCTCGGCTTTGGCAATGCCGGCTGCCGCGTCGCGCGGAATGCGCTGATGCTGCATATCATTCCGGTCGAAGTCATGGGACGGGTCAGCGGATTCTACAACGTGCTCGACCGGGTTCTTCGCACGCTGTTCGTCATGGCGATGGGCATCGTCGACTTCTACGGCCCGCCAGCCGGGTTCGTCGTGCTCGCGATCCTGCTGGTCATCTCACTGTATGGTGTCCTGAACACGCGCAGCACGCTCAGCACCTACGCCGCGGAGCCGGTGGCAGCCTGATTGAATGTTTGATTGCGGAATGCGGATTGCAGAGTGCGGATTGCGGAGTGCGAATTTACGGAGGCCGACGCCAACTGTAGGAGTGCCTTTACGCCGCGACCTCGATTGCAGGAACGGCCCTACGCTGCGATGCCGCTCGTAGGTCCGCTCTCAGCCGGAATCCGGTCCGATGCGGAAGCAAGTACGCGACCCATGCATCTCTTTCGCCGAATCGAACATCGCTCCGCCTCTGGGCCCGAATTTTGGATTCGGCATTTGTCTCCAATCGTTCGATTCCTGACGCCTCATTCACACACTCCACCCGCGCATTCGCGCCATTCCGCACTCCGCAATCCGCATTCCGCAATTCCATGGTTCGCGCTCTGATCTTCGACTTCGACGGGCTCATTCTGGACACGGAGACGCCTCTCATCGATTCGTACGCCGAGGTCCACGCGCACCATGGCGTCGCATTCGACCGGGCGGCCTTTCTCCGCAGCGTGGGGCACGCCGACTACGCCTTTGATCCCTGGCACGGATTCAGCCCGCATGCGGACCGGGCGGCACTGGAGGAGGAACGACGGATAAGGAAAGACCAGTTGCTCCTCCAGCAGCAGATCCTCCCTGGCGTCGCAGCTCTCCTCGAGGCCGGTCGTGCGCGCGGACTCAGGATCGGTCTCGCGTCGAATTCCCAGCACGATTGGGTCGAACCACACCTGGCGCGACTGCGGCTTCGCGAACCCTTCGAATTCATCGCCTGTCGCGGTGACGTTCCGTCGCCCAAGCCGGAACCCGATTTGTACCGACTCGTGCTCCAGCACTTCGGCCTCCGGGGACACGAGGCGATCGCGTTCGAGGACTCACAAACCGGCGTGCTCGCCGCGAAACGTGCGAACTGCCGGGTTGTCGCCGTGCCGAACGCCTCGACGGGCCACCATGACTTCTCGCCCGCGGATCTCCGAGTCGGTTCGCTCGCCGAGGTGCGACTGGATGAGCTGATGACCCGCTTCTCGGGTGCGCAGCTGTAGTTGGGGTTAGTAGTTTGTACTTGGTAATTAGTAGTTGGGAGTTCGCGACGTTCAAATCGGTGATCGCTTGCGGTATTGTGTTGGAAAACCTGCGTTCTCAACGGCGCGGTGTGTGTCCTCACCCAAAGCGACGCCCGTCGATCAGCCTGTTCGCACAAATTACAAGTTACCAACTACCAACTACTAAATACCAACTTCCAACACCTCCCAACGCTCGTAGGCCGCTGCGATTTCTGCCTCAATCTCGCGCAGCCGCGCGGTCGCCTTCGCCACCTCGGCGCCGGCGGATTTCAGGAACGCGGGGTCAGCCAGCGATGTGGTCAGCCGGGCCTGTTCCGTCTCGAGCGCCTCGATCTTCGCCGGCAACGCCTCTTTCTCCGCCCGCTCCTTGTTGGACAACTTGCGGGATTTGACCGCCGATTCGATCTGTCCCGCGGACCCGGTCGAGCTGTCCCGCCCCGCCTTTCTTGCCGATGAGCTCGCCTCGGCGCGGGAGGCCGCCCGGTTGCGCGTCTGTTCCCGCTGCCAGTCGTCGTACCCTCCGATGTACTCGGAAATCCGGCCTTCCCCTTCGAACACCAGCAGGCTGGTGCAGACTTCGTTGAGGAAGGCCCGGTCGTGGCTCACCAGCAGCACGGTGCCCTCAAACTCGACGAGCAGGTCCTCCAGCAGTTCGAGCGTCTCCGCATCGAGATCGTTCGTCGGCTCGTCGAGCACGAGCACGTTGGCCGGTTTGGTAAAGAGTCGCGCCAGCAGCAGCCGGTTGCGTTCGCCGCCCGACAGCGCCTTGACGGGCGTCCGCGCCCGGTCCGGCTCGAACAGGAAATCCTGAAGGTACGAGATCACGTGGCGCGTTCGGCCGTTGATCGTCACCGTCGCGTTGCCGTCCGCGACGACGTCCTGCACGCGTTTGGTTTCATCGAGCTGCGCCCGCAGCTGGTCGAAATAGACGATCTCCAGCCGTGTCCCCTGCTCGACCGTCCCCGCCTGGGGCGAAAGTTCGCCGAGCAACAGCCGCAGGAGGGTCGTCTTGCCCGCACCGTTCGGCCCCACGATGCCGACCTTGTCGCCGCGCTCGATCCGTACGCTGAGGTCCCGCACGATCCAACGGTCATCGTACCGGAAGCCCACGTCCTCGCAGGTCACCACCTTGAAACCGCTGCGGTCGGCGCTCTGCGTGGCGATCTTCGCCGTCCCGGTCCGCTCGCGCCGAGCCGCCCGCTCTGCCCGCATCGTCTTCAGTGCATTGATCCGGTTCTGCGCCCGGGACCGCTGCGCGCGCACGCCGCGACGGATCCACTCCTCCTCCTGCGCCAGTTTCTTGTCGAACTGCGCCCGCTGGACTTCCTCGGCCTCCAGTACCGCCTGCTTCCGCACCAGGAAAGTGTCGTAATCGCACGCCCAGCCGATCAGTTGACCGCGGTCGACTTCGACAATCCGCGTCGCCAGTCGCCGGAGGAACGCGCGATCGTGCGTCACAAACAGCAGTGCTCCGCCCCACCCGAGAAGGAACTCCTCAAGCCACTGGATCGACTCGAGATCGAGATGGTTCGTCGGCTCGTCCAGGAGCAGCAGTTGCGGTTCCTCGACCAGCCCGCGCGCCAGGAGTACGCGCCGCTTCTGTCCTGCCGAAAGCGAGGCGAACTCTGCCTCGGTGGGCAGCGCCATCGCCTCGAGCAGCCGCTCCACGCGGTCGTGCCGCTCCCAGTCGTTGTGCTCCTCGTAACTGCCACCCTCGCCTTCGACCACGTTCCGAACGGTTCCAACCAGTCCGGCCGGTACCTCCTGTCGCAATGTGGCGAATACCGCGCCGGGTTGCCGGAACACCTGGCCCGCATCGGGTTGGATCTCCCCCGCGATCACCTTCATCAGCGTGGATTTCCCCGCGCCGTTGCGGCCGACCAGGCACACGCGCTCGCCGCGGTCGATCTGGAGATTTACACGGTCGAGCAGCGGGGCGCCACCGAAGCTCAGGCTGACATCAAGAAGGCTGACGAGGGACATGGGACCCAACAGTGGGAAGCAAGGTACGGCCAGGCGCAAGGGCCGCGTCGGGGTATCGCTTCCCCGCCACCCAGATCCGCTGGCATGCCGGCGGTCCGTGTGGCCTGTCGGAAGGCGCGACCGGCTGGTTAGCAGCAGGTCGCGCCGTTTCACCTCACTGCTTGGGGGCTTGCGCCGGTCCGCGCCGCGGCATCGCCTGCGGATATTGGATCACGCGGCCCGTCGACAACCGCACGCGCAGCGGCTTGCCTTGGGAAAATTGGATCGCCCGGTAGTTTTCGCCCGCCACGGGCACGATTCGGCGGATGTACTTGCCCGGTCCCGGTCCAACGAGCTCGTCGTACGTCACTGTCGTGACGCCATGCTCGAGGTAGTACTGGTCCGCCGCGGCCGAGAGCTGCCGCAGGTTGTTGAGCACGGCCTTTTCCTGCGACGCCTGCCGGACTTTTTGGAACGCTGGAATCGCCATCGCCGCGAGGACACCAACGGTCACCGGATTGTACGCCGCCGCGAGCGCGACTTCCTGCTTCAACGAACGATCCCAGTAGGAACGGACGAGAATTCCGTCCGGCAAATTGGTGCGAATCGCGACCATGGGTCGCTTGATGTCGGGAACCTTCGCCAGCACTGTCCCGAGCACCGCCTTCTGCTGCGCCGGCAGGTTCGGATTCAGGGTCTGGATCCGGCGGAATGCGTCGAGCAGGCGCGGCGACACGTACGAGATGCCGTTCCCCTCCGTGCCGATGCCCGCCACCGCCTGCTGGTATTCCGGTGACTGCGCGAGGCCTGTCTTGAGGGCCCGGCACTCATCGAGAAATGCCTGGGTGGTGGCGAAGTACAGCGTCGTCCCATCGGCGACGACGACCGGCTGCAATCCCGGAACCGGCAGCGGTTGCGCGAACGTGTAAACGTGCTCCGTCCCGACATCCGAACGCTTGAAGAGCGGCGATTTCTGGAGCGCCGGTTCCACCGCGGGGGCCACGCGATCCATGCAGACCAGGAGGGAGAACTTCGGCAGCGTAAGCCCCGACGGGCCGCCGACACTGAAGGTCTGCTCCGGGTCGACGCGCATGACGATCGCCGAATGTCCCTTCAGACCATAGATCAGGTCGAAGACCGACAACGCGGCTTTCTCGCCCGCTTTCTTGAGCGCGGCCTCCATCTGATTTCCCACCGGCTCGCCCGCGATCTGCGTCACCGCCTGTTTGATCGTTTCATAGACTACCGGAAGATCGAGATCCGCCTCCGCATAAAACGCGGTGTCTGCCGGGGCGAGATTCAGGTGCGTGAAGGGACCGGGTTTACCGCCGAGGCCGAGGAGCAGCCCGTGCCGGTCGCCGGGCGTGTAGATAAACACCCGGTTGCGGAAGAACCCCGTGCCGTCCGGCACCGAACTCAATCCCATCGCCTTGATGTCCGTCAGCCCCAGCGTCGCGGCGACCGCCTTGTAGTCCTTCGCGGCAAACGGCGCGACCATTGGCTGCGTCGTCGCGAGTTGCTTCAGGAAATCCTGCAGCCCGCCCACCGCTTTCAGCACGTCGCCATCGACGTCGACGTAGCCGTAGAGCGTGCCACCGAGTTCGAGATGGCGATTGACCGCCAGGAAGCTTGGGCTGCGCTCCGCTGGCTTCACGACCTCCACCGTCACCGGCTTGGGCGGCTCCGGCTTTGGGGTTTCAGGTGGCGGTTGTTTTTGGCAACCGGCCAGGATACCGACCGACAACGCGATCCCGCAGAACATGCGCTTGGGGTTCATGGAGTGCACCGAATATACAATTTCTGACCGATAATAAAGTATATAGATGCCCGTCGCGCCGCGGATGATTGGGCTCGGCCGCTTCCGCGGCGGAGGATGCGAGTGCTGCCATCCGCCGCAGGAGCAAGCACACTCGCAACAGATGCGCGCGAGGCCGACGCCCCTCCCGGACCTCGCTCGTCGCCGCGTTGCTCCTGCTC
>DASZYH010000266.1:0-52980 GCA_035545515.1 Opitutaceae bacterium | reverse complement strand
TGGGGTCACCGCGCCCACAGCTGACGGATCAGCACCTCGAGGCAGAGCGAATCGTGTTTTTTCCACACGATTTTACGGGATCGTCGTGTGAACCGGAAATGGCGGCGGCGACGTTGCTGGACCGCACACCGAACAGAGGTTCGGGGCACATTTGCTGAAACGCGGCATTCTCTCCGCATTAGTGTCAATTCGTGTCCATTCGCGGTTTCTTCACTGCTTGGTTTCCGCTCAGCCCTTGAAACAGCCCAGTGACACAGGATCGTCACAGGAGGCCCGGAAGGGACTCCGCGCCCTACCCTGACTGACCGTAACTCTCGATTCGCCGCATGCGATCGGGTGACTTCATTCCTCACTCCCAGATTGCTCAAACCCTCGCTTTACGCCTCCCCCACTTTCACTCTCACTTTCATCCACACGTACACTTCCGCCGATGAGCTACTCCGCCCAACACCTGAAGGAAACAGCCGAGATCGTCGCCAAGCTGAATCCGAACGACTGTGAAACATGCGTTCGGGAGCTGCGGGCCGTGCGCGAACGCGGGGGCCGCCTGTTCATCCTCGGAGTGGGCG
The DNA here is from genome assembly GCA_035545515.1 of Opitutaceae bacterium. GTDB lineage: Bacteria > Verrucomicrobiota > Verrucomicrobiia > Opitutales > Opitutaceae > ER46. Next base: position 52,411 of record DASZYH010000266.1, on the reverse strand, counting down.
GCAGCGCGGCGAACGCCTCGCACGCCGTGAACGATTTTCGAAAAATCGGTGGCATCGAGTGCTACGCACCAACGGACAACGTTTCCGAACTCACGGCCCGCACGAACGACGAGGGCTGGGCCTCCGTGTTCGCCGAGTGGCTGCGCGGTTCCCGCCTGAACAGCAAGGATGCGCTGCTGGTGTTCTCGGTCGGCGGCGGCAATCTCGAAAAGAACGTCTCTCCCAACCTTGTCCTGGCCCTGCAACTCGCGAAACAGGTAGGGGCCCGTGTCATCGGAATTGTCGGCAAGGACGGCGGCTACACCGCCAAAGTAGCCGACGCCTGCGTGATCGTCCCGACGGTCAACCCGAACAACATCACCCCGCACAGCGAAGCATTCCAGGCGGTGATCTGGCACCTGTTCGTCTCCCATCCCGACCTGAAGGTTAACCAGACCAAATGGGAGTCGGTTTCGGCGGCACCAAAGTCTTAGGCGTTCCGGCCGCCAAAACAGACGATGAGGCTGGACCGCTGAAACAATGGATTCGCCCAGCTCAAACACAGCGCCCGCAAGCGGGCGGCCTACGATTCAGTCTTCCGGAAGTTCGCGCAGCGGATCGCCCGCGGTGTTTCTCGATCGCGACGGCACGCTGAACCGGCAGGTGATTCGGGACGGCAAGCCGTATCCGCCGCAAACCCTGGCCGATTTCGAACTGTTCGCGGGCGTCCCCGAAGCCTGTGCCCGGCTGGCGGCCGCCGGGTACATCCTCGTTGTCGCGACCAACCAGCCGGACGTGGGCCGCGGCACCCAGACCCAGGCAGCCATCGAAGCCATGCATGCCAGGCTGCAACAGCTCGTCCCGCAAATCCGCCGGATCGAGGTATGCTACGCAGCGGGACAGGACAAAACGCTCCCGCCGGATCGCCGCCGCAAACCCGAGCCCGGGATGCTCCTCGATGCCGCCGCCGCGCTGAACATCGACCTCTCACGTTCGTGGATGGTGGGCGACCGATGGCGTGACATCGATTGCGGCAAACGCGCGGGAGTTCGCACGGTGTTCATCGATTTCGGCTACGCCGAAACGCTGGCAACCGTACCTGACATCACGGTGAGATCGTTTCCGGAGGCCGCTGACGCAATCCTGGCGTGGCGCGGTTGAAACGAAACCACCTGGGTGGAACGCGATGTACCCAGCGCGTTGGATTGATCGCGTTCGCCAAACGAACCCGATAAGGAAATCGGGTTCCACCTGCAGGCGCCCCAGGCCCTCGCGTGCGACAACGGGCCGGGCCGTCGAACTTTCACCTTGCCGCGGGGTCCGGTCACATCTCCCTTTGCACCAAAACCTCCCACCTCGATTCCCATGAAATCGCTTAACGACCTGAAGATCCAACTTTACGCCGATGGTGCCGACAAGGCCGGCATCCTCGACCTTTACGCCAAGCCTTACATCAAGGGCCTGACGACGAATCCGTCGTTGATGAAGAAAGCCGGAATCAAGGACTACGAGGCGTTCGCAAAAGACATTCTCCAGACCGTCACCGCCAAGCCGATTTCGCTCGAGGTTTTCACCGACGATCCGGTGGAGATGAAGCGCCAGGCCCTCAAGATCAAGGGGTGGGCCAACAACGTCTACACCAAGATTCCCATCACGAACTCCCGCGGCGAGTCTTGTCTCCCGTTGATCAAGGAACTCGGACAGGAAGGCGTGAAACTCAACGTGACCGCGCTCCTCACCCTGAAACAGGTGGCCGGAGTGGCGGAGGCGCTGAATCCGGCCGTGCCGTCGGTCGTCTCCGTCTTCGCCGGCCGGATCGCCGACACGGGTGTTGATCCCATGCCGATCATGAAGGCCTGCGGCGCGCTGCTGCACGGTCAGCCGAAGGCGGAACTGCTCTGGGCCAGCACCCGCGAGGTTTTGAACATCCTCCAGGCCGAGGAGTGCGGCTGCGCGATCATCACGGTCCCGCACGATATTCTGGGCAAGGCCGCCAAGCTTTTCGGAATGGATCTGACCGAGCTGTCCCTGGATACGGTGAAAGGCTTCGCCAAAGACGCGATCGCCGCCGGGTACAAACTGTAGTCGAAACGCGAAACGCGGAAGGCGAAAACGGAAGAAGGCGTTCCGCCCGGTCCGAGAACCCTTCCGCGTTCTGACATTCGCGTTTCGCGTTCCGCGTCTCCTGCCTCCTCGGCCTTCCTTTCCGCGTTTCGCGTTTCGCCTTCCGCGTTTCCGGTGATTTCTGGGTTTCCCTTTCCCGGGAATCGTGTGTTTCGTGGGTGCTTTGCCTTCGCAGCGTGAACATCCTCTTCGTCAACTACGGCGATTTCACCACCAATAGTCTGAACCACATCAGCGGGTTCGCGAATACCCTTTCGGCCGACGGCCACGCCTGCGTCGTCGCCGTCACCGGGCGCAAAGAGACTCTCGCCCATATTGCCAATCCGTTGTTCATCGCCGCGACCTACGACGAGGTGCTGGCGACACCGAACCTGTTTCCGAACGGGCGGCCGGCGGACATCCTCCATGCCTGGACGCCGCGCGAATGCGTCCGGAAGTTCACGGCGCAGTACCAGCGCACCGCCGGCACGCCGGCGCGTCTCATCATTCATCTCGAGGACAACGAGCGCTTCCTCCTGGAAGCCTGCACCGGCCGGACCTTCGCCGAATTGCGCCGGGCACCGGCGGACGAACTCGAGGCATTGCTGAACGACAGCCTGCCCCACCCCGTGCGGCACGAGACGTTCCTCCGGGTGGCGGATGGAATCACCCACATCATCGACCGTCTCGTGGAACTGGCCCCGCCGGGCATCCCCCGCCACCTGCTGTTCCCCGGGGTCGACTTTGCGCAGTACCGGCCCCAGCCGGCCGATCCGGAATTCCGGCGTGAACTTGGCCTGCGCGACGACGAAAAGATCATCGTCTTCACCGGCAGCAACACGTTCGCGAACGAGCCGGAAATGCGCGACCTGTATCTCGGGGTCGCGCTCCTCAACCAGCGCGGGGTGGCAACGCGGCTCGTTCGGACGGGTTTCAACTCCCCGAAATTCCTCGACGACCTCGCCGACGACGTGAAGCGCCACGTGCTCGACCTCGGCTTCATCGAAAAATCCAGGCTGCCGAAGCTCATCGCCCTCGCCGACGTCCTGGTTCAACCCGGCCGGCCCGGGCCCTTCAACGACTACCGCCTCCCGTCGAAACTGCCGGAGTACTTCGCGAGCGGTAAACCAATCGCGCTGCCGCCGACCAACATCGCGCAACTGCTGGACGACGGGCGCGAAGCGGTCTTTCTGCCGACCGGATCGCCCGCCGAGATCGCCGACACGTGTGCGCGGCTGTTCGCCACCCCCACCCTCGGCGCCGAACTCGGGGCGAACGCCGTCGAATTCGCCCGGAAACACTTCGACCTTCGCGCAAACACCCGGGCACTCGGGGCATTTTACGCCGCGGTGGCGGATCGCCCGGCGCGCGTCGACTGGCGCGCCGAAACCGATCCCGCCACGACCGAAGCAACGGTGTTCGCCGCCCACTTCGCGGTCGAGCTCAGCCGGAGCTCCGTGCCGGAACAATCGGATGCCTCCGCTGCCACCGCCCTGCTGGCCGATCTCGTCCGTGAGCTCGAACAACAAATTGCGCTCGCCGCAGAAAGCGGAGCGGCCGCCGAAGGCACGCACGCTGCGCCGGTGCGAAGCGCGCGCGTCATCGACAAGCTCACGCAGCAGCACATCAAGAATCTCGAGGATCTGCTGGCGGCCGCCAAGGAGCATGCCGCCGGCCTGGAAAAGGCACGGGACCTGACGCACGACCATGCGGCGAACGTGGAAAAGGAGGCCGCGTGGCACAAACAGCGGCGCGAACAGGCTGAAGTGCTGCTGCGTACGGCCCGGCAGCAGGTCACCGCCTACGAAAACGCCCTGCTGGGCGCCGATGCGGAAATCGAATCCCTGAAGGACACGCTGGCGCAAACGACGGTGGAGCTTCGGACCTTTCGGGCCGACACCGCCGAGCGGGAGAAAACCGTCAGCGCGGCGCATGCCGCCGAGATCGAAAAACTGACCACGCTGGCCGCCGACAAGCTGGCGCATGCGGAGGCGATCATCCGATCACGCGAGGAGAAACTGGCGAAGATCCAGTCGTCGTTTTCATGGAAGGCCACCACGCCTTTCCGGGCGGTGCGGCGTGCCCTGTTCGATAAGCCGCCACCCCCGGCGGCGTCTCCCCTCCTTTTCGGCAACATTGATTATCCCCAGGACTGGACGATGGTGCCGCCGACCCTGAACGTCCGCGGCTGGTCGCTCCACCGCGACCGCAAGCCCCTCAAGGCCATCCGCGCGCGCATCGACGATCGCGCGATGCCCGCGGAATTCGGCCTCGAGCGCCTCGACGTGCTCGACCACTTCCGGGACTACCCGCTGGCTGAACGGTCCGGGTGGATCGTGAAGATCGAAGTCCCGCGCTACGGCCCGCACCAGTTGGTGATCGAGGCGCAGGACGAGGCCGGCGCCTGGCACGTCGTGCATGCCCGGCAGGTCAAGCGCACCCGGGAGGCCCCGCCGCCCCCGCCCGATTCCTATGCCGCATGGGTTGCCGCCTACGACTCGCTGACGCCGGAGAGCGCCGATCGGATCCGCAACAAGCTCGGGCGGCTGCGTCGCCGGCCGCTCATCAGCGTGCTCCTGCCGACGTACAACACGCCGGAGGTTTGGCTCGTCCGCGCGATCGAATCCGTCCGCCGGCAGCTCTACCCGAACTGGGAACTTTGCATCGCCGACGACGCCTCCAAGGCGCCCCACGTCCGAAAGGTGCTCGCCCGCTACCAAAAGAAGGATTCGCGGATCAAGGTGATCTATCGCGAGACCAACGGCCACATCTCGGCGGCGTCAAACTCGGCCCTCGCGCTCGCACACGGCGAATTCATCGCCCTGCTCGACCACGACGACGAACTCCGGCCGCACGCGCTCGCGTGTGTCGCCCTCGAGCTCGACCAGCATCCAAACGCCGACCTCGTGTACAGCGACGAGGACAAAATCGACGAGAACGGCCATCGGTACGATCACTACTTCAAACCGGACTGGAATCCCGACCTGTTCCTGGTGCAGAACTACGTGAGCCACCTCGGCGTGTATCGCACGCTCCTGGTCCGTGAGGTCGGCGGCTTCCGCGTGGGGTACGAGGGTTCACAGGACTGGGACCTCGCGATGCGGGTCGTGGAGCGGACGGCGCCGGACCGGATCCGGCACATCCCCAAGATCCTTTACCACTGGCGTTCGGTGCCGGGCTCGACGGCGATGCTGATCGGCGCGAAGAGCTACGCGACCCAGGCGGCGGAAAAGGTGATCACCGAGCATTTCGCGCGCGTGGGCATCGCCGCGACCATCTCGCCCACCAAAGGTTCGTATTGGCGCGTCCATTACCCGCTGCCGCCGGCGCCACCCCGCGTCACCCTCGTCATTCCAACCCGCAACCGGCTCGCCGTGCTGCGGCCGTGCATTGAAAGCCTGCGCGAAAAGACGACCTACCCGAATTTCGAGATCCTCATCGTCGACAACGATTCGGACGATCCCGAGACGCTCGAGTACCTCGGCCGGATCACCGACGCCGGCTCCGCGCTGTCCGAAACACCGGACGTCACGGCCAACTCCGGCGGGCGACTCGCGCCGGTCCGCGTCGTCCGGTTCCCCGGCGAATTCAATTACTCCGCGATCAACAACTTCGGCGTGACCCAGACGGACGCGCCGGTGATCGCGCTCCTGAACAACGATCTCGAGGTCATCAACGGCGACTGGCTCGAGGAAATGGTGTCCCACGCCCTCCGGCCCGAGATCGGCTGCGTCGGGGCGAAACTGTATTACCCGAACGACCGGATCCAGCACGCCGGCGTGATCCTCGGCATCGGCGGGGTAGCGGCACATGCCTGGCAGTCCCATCCGCGCGGCGCTGCCGGCCAGGCTCACCGAAACCTCCTGCAGCAGAACCTGTCGGCGGTCACCGCCGCCTGCCTGGTGATCCGCCGCGAGGTTTACCTCGAGGTTGGAGGGCTCGATGAGAAACTTCGCGTGGCGTTCAACGACGTGGATTTCTGCCTGAAAGTGCGGGCCGCCGGGTACCGCAACTTCTGGACGCCTTACGCGGAGCTTTACCACCACGAAAGCGCGAGCCGCGGCGCGGAGGACACGCTGGAAAAGCGCGACCGGTTCCGCGGCGAGGTGGAGTACGTGATGTCGAAATGGGGCGACCTCCTGCAGAACGACCCGGCGTACAATCCGAACCTCACGCTCACGATCAACGATTTCACGCTCGCGCTCCCACCGCGCGCCTGGCCGCCGCTCGACGCCGAGGTAGCTCCGGCCGCGCCGGTGACCATTTCCCAGGCACCGGACGAGCCGACCCTCACGACCGCGTGACGCACGAGCAAAAGATCGCCCGGTGGATCGGGCCCGGACGGACGGGAACCGAAATCGGTCCTGGTAACTCGCCGATCCCCGGATTCATCCCTGCCCCAATCTACGTCGACTGCTTCAAGGAATTCGGCTTCGAGGCCTGCCGGGCCGATTACTACGGGCACGCGACCGCCCTTCCCTTCCACGACAACTCCCTCGACTACGTCGCGAGCTCGCACGTCCTCGAGCACGTCGCCAACCCCGTGGCGGCGCTCGCCGAATGGTACCGCGTCCTGCGCCCCGGCGGAATCATCTATCTCGTCGTTCCCGACCGGCGCCGGACCTGGGACCGGACGCGCAAGCTGACTCCCGTCGAACACCTGCTTGACGATTACATTCGCGGCACCAACGCGTGCGACCCGACCCACATCGACGAATATGCGTTTGAGTCGGACTGGAGCGCGTCGGAATCGGGGATCGGCGGAGTCGGACTGGAAAAGGAGACCCTCGCCCGCGGAATGCACGAGGCCGTGGCCCGCGGCGAACAGATCAACATTCATTTCCACACCTTCGAACCGGAGAATCTCCGTGACTTGTTCGAGACCCTTCAGACTTGGCCCCGGCTACGGTTCAACTGGGAGGTAATCGACGAAGCGGAGGCATTCCCGGAAGGAAATCCGAACGGACTGTTCCTCGCGGCCCGGGTGAGCAAGGGCTGGCTGGATCGCGCCCGGGCCGGCGCCTTCGACGCCACGGCCGCGCCTGACCGCCGGGCGGCGGTGGTCCGCCCCGATGCCCGTCCCTTCGACGAGTTCGCACGCACCTGCACCGGCCTGGGCGGCGTGGCCTGATCATGCGCGTTCACGGGGCCGCGACCGGCGGCCGTCTGGATGACACAACCGGCAGCCAAACCGGCGAATCCATGCTGGATAATTGAATTTCGATCGCCTGAACTGCTCCTTCTTCCGACCGTGCTCGCCCGATTATCCCGTTTTCGCGCCGCTGCGCTTGTCGTCTGCCTGTTTGTTTTCGTCGTCGGCGCCAATTGGGCCACCTTCGAAAAATTCGGCTCGGACATGCCCGACTGGGATCAATGGGACGCCGAGGGAATATACCTCCTCGCGCCGTGGTTCGAGCACGACCACTTCGTGGCGCATCTGTTTCATCCGCACAACGAACACCGCGTCATCCTCACCAAACTGCAGAATCTGGCCGTCGTGCTGGCCAGCGGCCAATGGGACGCGCGACTGGAGTGCCTCTTCAACGCCCTGCTGCACGCGGCGATCGCGATTGCGTTCTGGCTGATCGCACGGCGCCTGGTCAATGCGCGCTGGCAGCCGCTGTACTACCTCGTGGTGGCGATCCTGTACGGATTGCCGCTGGCATGGCAGAACCTGCTCGGGGGGTTCCACAATCAGCAGTATTGGCTGATTGGTTTGTCCTTTGCTGCCATCGTGCTCCTCCCGTTCGCACGCGCGTGGTCCGCGGCTTGGTTTGCCGGCGCGATCGCGGCGATCCTGGCCCTCGGTTCGATGGGATCGGGTTTCCTGGCCGCCGCCGCCGTGTTTGGCGTCGTCGTGTGGCGATGGCTGCAGCGGCAAACGACGCTCCGCGCGGAACTTCCCACGCTGCTGCTGACCGCGATCCTGATCACGATCGGAGATGCGACTCGAGTCGAGGTGTACTATCATCAGGTCCTCAAGGCGAAGACGGTCCACGATTTCACGTTGTACCTGCTGCGAAGCCTCGAATGGCCGCTGCGTGACCACGATTGGGCGGGGGTTTTGCTGTGGTTTCCGTTCCTCATTCTCGTCTGGTACTTCATCCGGAGCGGGGCTTGCCGCCGTTCGCGTGCGATGCAAACCCTCCTCGCTCTCAACGGCTGGGTTCTCCTGCAGTTGGTTGCGACCGCGGTCGAACGCGGCGCGGGGGCGGACTACCCTGCCTCGCGTTACATGGACACGCTCATCTTCGGAACGGCGGTGAACGGGCTTGGACTGGGATGGATGCTGTCCGGCTTTGGTCGCAGGTCATCCGACTCCGGCCGGACGGATGCGGTTGCCGAGGCGGGTGATCCTGCCTCCCGCTCCGGGCAACGATTCGCCGGCCGAATGGTAATCTATGTTTCCGGGATCGCCTGGCTGATCCCGCTCGCGATCGGACTGGACCAGCTGACGATTCGAAACGTCGAAGCGGAGCTGCCCGCGACGAAAAACTACTACGTCAACGCGGAGAGTCATCTGCGAGGTTATCTCGCGACGAATGACCCCGCTGAGCTGTCGGATCCGATTCCCTATCCAAGCGCCGATGCGTTGAGGGAACGGCTTGGCCATCCCGCCATCCGTCGCCTCATGCCGGAATGCGTGCGGCCGGCGCTTCCGCTGGCGGCCGCGCCGGGAATCGTCACCTCCTTCGAACGGAACAGTTGCACCCAGCGGCAGGTGAGCACCGCGCCGCGTACCGGTTTGTCGCCTGAGACGCCGCCGCTGGCGTCACGCCCAACGTGGGGCTCCTTCAACGACCGTGGTCTCGCCAACACCGGTACCTGGCAAAGCGCTCCCCTGGTCGCGCCAATGCAGGGATGGCTGCGGATCGAAACCGCCGGGGATGTCGGTGAACCAGGCGCAAGCCTGGAACTGGAGGATGCCGCGACGCATGCGGTCCTGGCGCACGTCGAACCAACCAAGCTCCCGCACAATTCCTGGCGCAGCGCCTATGTGCGTTCGCCGCGGCGCCCTTTCATTTTCGTCGCCCGCGATTCCGATCCCAGTCGCTGGCTGGCCTTCAGCGCGCCCGTTGAAATCAGCCTGTTCTCTTACTGGGGATGGCAGGTGTTGAAACAGGGGCTCGTCATTGCTGAGGTATCCGGATCGCTCGCGCTACTGCTGTGGCTGGCGGGCATCGTCATCGATCCGCGACGCCCGGTTTCGGCCCCGACGGGGCAGCGTTTGTCCGCCGCGACCGGCGCCGCCCCGGAACCGCCGAGACGGAAATGACGACCGAGCCCAGTCCCCTGATCTTTGCGCCGGCGCGTCACGGCCGATTGCTTGCTCCGTCATGGCCCCGGAGCGCCGGCCTGGTCCTGTTCGTGTTTCTTGTCGTCTGGGCCGCCAAGCTGGTCGCAATCGGCCGCTACGGTACCGATCTTCCGTACTCGGACCAGTGGGCCAAGGAGGGCCAGTTGTTTTACGCGCCCTGGTTCGAGCAGCACGCGTTCTGGCGCAATTTGTTCGTTCCACACAACGAGCACCGGATCGCGCCGACGCTGGCGCTCAACTGGGCGCTCCTGCTCCTCGGCAGCGACCAGTGGGATGCGCGGGTGCAATGCGTCGCCAGCGCAGCCCTGCACGCCGCGCTGGCGGCAGGCCTCGCGGCGTGGGCGCTTCGGCGACTGCGCCGGCCATGGGCCCTGGCTTCGACCGCACTCATCGTGTTGGTGACCGCGCCGCCGATCGCCTGGGAGAACGTGCTCGGCGGGTTCCAATCGCAGTTCTACTTCCTCGCCATCTTCTCCGTGCTGGCGATTGCCGGCTTGCTGGGGGCGCGGCCCTGGTCGCCCGCCTGGTTGGGAGGGATTGTGGCGGGAGCTCTGGCGTGCGTCAGCATGGGCGCCGGTATGCTGGTCGCCGCGCCGATTGCGATGATCGCCTTGCTTCGCCTGCTCGCACGGTTCCGTGCCCCGAACGCGACAACGACGCAAGCGGGCGATTTCACAACACTCGTGGCAGCGCTCGGGATTGGGGTCGTGGGCTGGTCATTTCGCTCCCCGGCGCCATGGCAGGATTCGTTCCATGCGCATTCCGTCGGACAATATTTCATCTACGCGGCCCAGTGCCTTTCCTGGCCTGCCTACGGCTCTCCCTGGCTGGTCGTGCTGTTCTGGGCACCGTGGACAATGCTCGCCATCCGGACCATGCGGCGCATCGCGATGCGCCCCGCGGCTGCCGGCGACGGCTCCGATCGCCTGAGGGAGTTCGCACTTGCCGGCGGAATCTGGGTTCTGACGCAGGTGGCCGCCGTAACCTACGCCCGGGCGAACATCCCCGGACTGCCGGCCTCGCGTTATGGAGACATCTGCGCTCTCGGTTTGATCTTCAATGCGTTCGCGATCGCTGCGCTGGTTTCGACCAGCCGCCGGCGCGAATTGCGGCTGCTTGCCGCGGCCTGGTTTGGAGCGGTTGCCATCGCCGTCGGAATCAGCACGCGGGACACAATCCAAACCTCGCTTCCGGATAAGCGAGCCTTGTCCATCGCATACGAGCATGCGGTCCAGCGATTTGTCCTCACGGACAACTACGAAGCGCTAAAGCAGGAGCCGCAACTGCCGTTTCCATCGGCCGAATGGCTGGCCCGGATACTGCGCGATCCGACCCTGCGGCGCCTGCTCCCCGCGAGTGTCAGGGTGCCGTTGGCGATCCCTCACCTTGCCGCACCACCCCCGCCCGCCCCGCCGCTCTCGTATCGCGCCACCCGCACCGTGCAGGCGCCGGGACAATGGCAGAGCGGACCACTCGCGCCGTCACCCGGTTGGTGGAAGATTGAAACGGCCGGCGATGTCGGAACGCCGGGCGCCGTACTCGAGTTCCGAGCGGCAAATGACGGACGCGTGTTGGAGCCTGTCGCTCCCACGAAACCAGCCGGAAATTCATGGCGCGCTGCGTATATCCCGGCCCCCAAGGTGCCCGCGATCCTGGTCGCCCGTGTCGCCGCTCCGGCGCATTGGCTGGCCTTTAGCGAACCGGTGCTCATCTCCACGCTGGGATATCGGACGTGGCGCCTGACAGTCTATTCTCCCTGGCTGCTGTGGGCATCCTTCGGAGGACTGATCGTGTTTGGCTGGGCATGCCGGGGACGCGAACAGCCGCCGTCCTCCGATGCGGCCGCGATCCCCTGATTCGCTCCGGCAAGCCTATAGCACGGGTCCCGGCGGCGGGTGCGTTAGTACTTGTCCGCCATACAGTATATTCATGAGACTCCGCCGCACATGAATCTTGTCTCGGTCCGCACCTTGCTTGCGGCGGCACTGTTCAGCGCCGTCGTTGCCGTGCCATTCCTCCCTCTGGCGCAGACCGAAGCCGGCCCGTTCTTTTTTGAGGCGCAGGTCACGTCGACGTCCTCCGGCGGCGCCCAGCTGTTTTTCGACAACGGCGCCGGGTTCAACGAAGCAGGATCCTCCCGCGCGACGGTTTATCGCGATCCCAAACCGCATCTCCTCCGCCTCGGTTTGCCAGCAGGAACATTTCGCGCGCTGCGGTTCGACCCGCTTGACCGGACGACGACCATGACGATCAGCGACGCTCGGATCGTCTCGCCCTCGGGGAGGGTCGTCCGCACGTTCGCGCCGACGGATTTCAGCGCCGGTTTTCAGATCGCGAAGCTTCATCCCGAGGGCCGGACTCTGGACATCACGACCGCGACGAACGGTGACGATCCCCAGCTCAGGATCGCACTCGGTGATCCGGTGGTCGCGCACCTTAACATTGTCGACTGGTTTGCCCGGATTCCCGTCATCTCCGTGGTGGTCTTCCTCCTCCTGGTGGGAGGGCTGGTCACACTCGACCGGCAGCCGCGGTGGGCAGGAGCCATCCGCCGTGCTTTCAGCTCGCTTCGAACCCGTCCAAAATCCGCGACGGCACTTCTGGCGCTTATCGCGGTATTGATGAGTGCCTATCCCGTCGTTTTTCTCGGCAAAAGCTACGTGTCTCCGAACCTCGGCACGGTCCTTTTGTACGATCAATATCCGACGCTTCCGGGATACGACGATCACGAGGTCGCGGATGTCCAGCTCTCGGATGTCGGCGCGATCATGTGGCAGCATGTCCCGTTCTCCATGATCCAGCACCGGGCGCTGATGCATGGTGAGCTGCCATTGTGGAATCGGGACAACTCCGTCGGGACTCCGCTGCTTGGACAGGGCCAGTCGATGTTCGGTGACCCGCTTCACTTCCTGGTCGTTGCCGCCAACGGAGCGTCCTGGGCATGGGACCTCAAATACCTCACCGCGAAATGGCTCTTCGCGTTTGGGCTGGGATTGATTGTCCTGGCCCTGCTCGACGGCAACGACCGGTTGACGCGCGAACCCGCGGGAAACCCGGCATCGATCGTTTCGGCGCTCACTGTCACGGCCGTTGCGCCTTTCATCGGGTTTTTCCTCTACCGGTTGAATCATCCGGCCTTCTTCAGCCTCTGCTACGCACCGTGGCCGCTGTATTGCTGGATCCGGGTTGTCGCAGCCGGCGCACGCCGCCCGGTCGCGACCTGGGGTGCCGCGCTCGTGGTCGCCAACCTCGCGTTGATGACAAGTGGTACGGCCAAGGAGGCGTACATGCTTTTGCTGACGATGAATTTCGCCGGACTCTGCGCGCTCTTGGCGGCGAACCTCACCTGGCGCGAACGGGCATTGAAGCTGGCGGCGATGCTCTGGGCCGGCGTGATCTTCGCGCTGCTCACGATGCCCCTTTGGGCGACGTTCCTCCACACGCTGCACAACGCCTACACGTCGTACAACGAGGCGAGCGCGTATCAGCTCCAGCCGGCCATGATGCTGGGACTGTTTGACGAGGTCTTCTTTCGCCCGCTGATGCCCGACTTTCGAATGCTCGATCCGTCGCTGAACTTCGTGCTGCTGCTCGGATTCCTCTATTTCCTTGCGACGCTCCGGACCCAGTTCACGCAGCGCACGCTGGTCGCGCTCGCAGTCGCATCCATCGTGCCGCTCTCCCTGGCATTCGGGCTCGTTCCGCCGCAGTGGATCGTGCACTGGCCCATTCTCGCGAATGTCGCCCATCTCGACAACACTTTCAGCTGCGCGCTCATCGTGCTTTGGTCGGTGCTCGCCGGCGCAGGATTCGCGCAGGCCTTCCGGCGGTTGCGGGCACCCGAGGGTCGCGGGGACGTCATTGTCGTCCTGCTGCTTCTCGGAGCGCTCGTCTTCAATTGGGTCGCGTTCCGCCAAGTCGTCCACCGGCCGGTGCTGGGCCCGACAACCTTCACGGTCAACCGGGCGGGGCACCCGCTGGCGGTATCCGCCTTCATCTGGTGGGACCTGGCCGCGCTGCTGGTCGCCAGCATCGTCCTGCTCGTCACGCTCCGTCGAGCAGCGCTGCGCCAGTCACTATCCGCCGCGGCCGGGATCCTCGTTGCCCTTTGCGCTGTTGTTCTGTTGTGGCGGTTTGCCCTGCACGGGCCCGCGGTCGGATTCCGGGGTTATGTGGAGGAGCCAACCACGCGGGTCAATTTCCACGCGAAATCCGCCGCCATCGCCTTCATGCAGGCGCAGGTGCGCGGCGAGCCCGCACGCGGATTTGGCCTTTTCGGCAACTTCTTCCCCGGCTGGACCGCCGCCTACGGTCTCGAGACCGTCCATGGCCCCGACGCCATCATGAGTCCTTATCTGCGCGAACTCGTCGCCGCCTCCGGTCTCGAACGCATGTGGGACTGGCGGCTCTATGTCACACCGGAAAACGTGGGCGCCGCGCGGCCGTTCTTCGACACCTTGAACGTTCGCTGGTATTTCGATCGTCCGGGCGACGAGAGGGTGCTTGGACGCTCGCTCCACCTGGCGAAGAGCGCGGACTTGGACGTCTACGAAAGCGCGACGGCATGGCCCCGCGCCTTTTTCACCGACCGCGTCCTCCGCTACGGCGCGGTGGGCGAATATTTCGACGCCGTTCGCCACGGAGACGGACGTCCCTTCGCCGCGGCTCAGTTTGGAGACAGCAAGGCACTCGGCGCCGTGGCAGCGCTGCCCTCCGTCCTCCCTGGCCGCACCGTCACGCCCGCCACGAATTACCGGCTGACCGAAAACACCACCACGTTCAGCGTGCACGCCGCCGGCCCCGGCGTGATTGTCCTGACGCAGTGCTGGTGGCCGGACGACTTCCGGGCGGAGCTCAACGGCAAGAGGGTTCCCGTCGTCAGGTTCAATCACGCGTTCCAGGGCGTCGCCGTTCCGACCGCCGGGGACTATCGGGTTCGGTTTGCCTACTGGCCACACAACTTCCTCCGGTCCCTGCTCGCGAGCGCGGCCGGGCTCGTGCTCGCCGCCCTGTCGCTGGCGCTCGCCTTCCGACTTCCGACTCAATCCGTTCCGCGCAATGCAACGACCTCCCTTCCCGCCCATTCATAACGGCTCCCTTTCGGTCGTCGTTCCGGTCTACAACGAGGCGGCGACTGCCAAGGCCGCGCTCGACGCGCTGCTCGCCAAGGAAATTCCCGGCTGGTTGATCCAGATCATCATCGTCGAAAGCAACTCGACCGATGGCACGCGGGACATCGTGCTGGGCTATCGCGCGCATCCGCGCGTGACGATGATCCTGGAGGAGAAGCCGCAGGGCAAGGGGCACGCGGTGCGCGCCGGATTTGCCGCCGCGACGGGCGACGTGATCCTGATCCAGGACGCCGATCTCGAATACGATCTCGATGACTACGACGTGCTGCTGGCCCCGATCGCGGCCGGCCGGCAGGAGTTCGTGCTCGGCTCCCGTCACGGTCAGGGCGGATGGGCCATCCGGAAGTTCAGCGAGCAGCCGGTTCAGGCGTTCGTGCTGAACTCAGCCCACTGGGTTTTCACGTTTCTGATCAACGTCTCGCTTGGCATGTGGCTGCGTGACCCGTTCACGATGTACAAGGTGTTCCGGCGCGAATGTCTCAACGGCCTTACCTTCGAGAGCAACCGCTTCGATTTTGACTGGGAACTCCTGATCAAACTCGTCCGCCGGGGTCACCGTCCGATCGAAATTCCAATCAGCTACACCTCCCGCTCCTTCAAGGAAGGAAAGAAGATCTCGATGTTCCGCGACCCGCTGACCTGGATCTGGGCGCTCGTGAAATATCGGTTTCAACGCCTCTCGTGACCCGGCTGCGGATCCCCCATCTGCTCGCCGCGATCGGCGTGTGCGTTGTGCTCGGCCTCGCCGCCGGTGCCGGCCGGGGCCTGACGTCCGCGTTCCCGGATGCCGGCGTCAAGATCGAGGGTACGTTCCCCCGCAACGGAGGATATCCCGGCGCTCCGCTCCGGAACGCGACCAACCTGCGGAGTTGGGGATCGTGGGCTGGCAGCAATACCCACCAGGGCACGATCACCTTCGGTCCTTTTGTCGCACCGTCGACCCTCACCTTCGCCATTTCCGGTTATCCGACCCAGCCGGGAAACGCCGTGTTCCTGGAGCGGACCGGATCGCATGAGAGGCAGCGCGTCGAGGCCAGCCAGGTCGGGGAGCGTTGGCGTCTGATCCAGGTCGATCTCCGACCCGACTGGATTGGTAAATCCATCGTCCTCGTCGCGCAGGACCGCACGTCCGACCTCGGAGGCTGGCTTGCCATCACCGAGCCGGCTCGAGGAGGGCTCGTGACCGGAATCAACGGGCTGCTACAGACGCTCGCGGCCTGGACGATCAATGGGCTGCTGCTGGGGCTGCTCTACTGGGCCGCGCTGCGCGTCGTCGGTTCCCGCGCCTGGGTGCCGGAACCCTGGCTACCGCTGATTGCCGGCGGAGTCGTGGCGGCACTGGGATATCTGGCCTTCTGGATCTATTTCGCCACTCCGACGGCGGGAAAGGCATACTCTGTCACCCTCGTGCTGGCCGCCGTCTACGTTGCCGTCCGTCGTGGTCGGCGGGAGGACGCAATGCCTGGCGCGGTCAGGCACGTGTCCAGGCTGTGGCTGGCGGTCGGGTTCTTCTATCTCGCGCTTCTCTGTCTATTTCCCACCGCCAGGAATTTCTATAATCTCGCTGCCAACCGGCTTCGTGAGGATCTGCCGGCGGACAATGGCCTGCCGCATGACGTGGCAATGGGCGCCTTTCGGGGCGACTCCCTCCGACCGCCCGGTGCGGAATGGCTGACCAGCGATCGACCACCGCTGCAAAGCGGCTGGCAGCTTCTGACGCTGCCATGGCTGCGCTCCGTGTCGGTTGACCCGCAGCGCGCCACCGGAACCGCGGCCCTTTGGTTTCAGCTTCTCTGGGTTGCAGCCATCTACGGTCTTCTGGCGACGCTGCACATGCCGCCGCGGCGGATCGCCGCCTGGGTCGGATTGCTTTCGATCACTGGGTTCTTCGCCCAAAACACGATCTTCACGTGGCCGAAGTTGTCCGCCGCCGCCTTTGGTTGTGGAGCGTTTGCGCTGTGGTTCCTGCCGCACCCGGCGCCTCGGCGGACTGCCACCGTGCTCGGTGCGGCGCTGGCCGGACTGGCATGGCTGTCGCATGGCGGAATCGCGTTTTCCTTCCTCGCCATGGCGCCGTGGCTCGTCCGGTCCCTCATCCGCGGTGAGTGGCGCCGCTGGATGCTCGCCACGGGGGTGTTTCTCGTGTTGGCGCTACCCTGGTTCGGGTTCCAGAAGCTGTACAATCCGCCGGGCGACCGCCTCATCAGGGAACACCTCGCCGGAATCCGGGAGAAGGATCCGCGTCCGGTGTGGACCGCGATTCGCGATGCCTATCACGCGGAATCCTGGCCGGAAATTATCGACGCGAAAATCGCGAATTTCCGCATGCTGACGCTGGGACATTGGCCCGGCTTGTTTGACTTCCGGACGACGACGGCGCCGGGCCGGCGCAACGACGAATTTTTCTCGACGTTTCGTGCGCTGACGTGGTGGTTGCTCGCGGCGATTGCCCTGCCTTGCGCGCTTTTTCGCCGCCAGACGCGGGAGGATTTGCGGCGAAGCGGACGCGCTGTGATTGCCCTCCTCGCATGGACAGCGCTCACGATCGTGATCTGGTGCCTGATGATGTTCGTTCCCTATGCGACCTGCATCCACCAGGGCTCGTACGCGATCATGCTCACCCTCTTCGTCCTGCTGGCCGCGGCGGCCGACTGGGCAGATCCGCGATTGATTCACGTCATCGCAGTCCTGCAGGTCGCGACCTTCACGACGACGTGGGCCGTGGCGAACGCCCACGTCCATGGCCCGCCCACGGGATGGCCATTTCTCGCGATGGCGACGCTTGCGATGGTTGCGATCTATTTGTCCGCGTTCCGGGCGAGTGCCGACCAAGGCGGACCCGTTGCGCCCGAATCCCGACCTTCACGACCCGATGGCATCGCAGCCGCAAAACAACCCTGACCGGAGCTCGCCGCCGCAGGAACGCCGCCGGGAGCAAATGCTCACGTGGGCCGCCGTCTTCGTCACCACTATCCTGCTCGTCCTGCACAAACCGTGGGCGCTGCACACGCCGCAGCTCTGGGCGGAGGATGGCAGCGTTTTTCTCAACGACGCCGAACTCTATGGGATCCGTTCGCTATTCCACGCGTACCAGGGATATCTGCATCTGATCCCGCGCCTCATCGTATGGCTGACCGATTCGCTGACCGACGTGCGCTGGTGGCCGCTCTGCTACAACGGCGGCGCCCTCCTCTGCTCGGTGGCGGTGCTCGCGCGCATGACGTCACCGCGCTTCAATGTTCCGCACAAGCTCTGGCTCATTCTCGCCTTTGGCTTGGTCGCGGAATCCGGGGAGACGCTGCTCAACCTGACGAACGTCCAGTGGATCACCGCTTTCCTTCTGGTTCAGCAACTTCTCATGGAAGAGCCGACAAATGGCCGGCAGTTGGCTGGCGACGTCCTGCTCACGACCGCTGCCGGGCTCACCGGTCCGTTTTCGGTCATTTTGCTGCCCCTGTTTGCCTGGCGTACGTGGCGCGGAAAATGCCGCCGGCGCTGGATCATTTTCGGTGTCATTGTCGCCTGCGCTGCGATCCAAACCTGGTTCCTGTTCACGTCCGCCAGCGTTCCCCCGACGCCACGACCTGACCGGTTTGACCTGCTGAACTACCTGGCGGTCCTCGGCGACCGGATCGTCATCTGGCCATATTTCGGCGCAGCGCTCGCGTCCTCCCTCCCGTCTCCCGCGCTCGCCGCGGTCGGATTGGTGATCGTGGCGGCGGTAGCGGCGCTGGCTTTGATCACCCGGGATCGTCGTCCCATGGGGGTGGTGGTGTTGACGGTGTTTTTGCTGCTCGTCGCGGCCATTTCCTGGCGGGCTCGCCCGGACGGCTGGCAGGCGCACGACCTCGCGAATGGCGATCGGTACTACTTCATCCCGCGCGTGCTTTTCGCCTGGCTGGTTATCTGGCAGTTCGATTCCCGATGGGCGGTGACCGCTTGGACGGCACGTCTGCTGTGCATGCTCGGCGTCCTGCTGGAACTCCCGCACCATGCCATTTTGGCGCCGCCCGACTATCACTGGGCGGCAAACTGCGATCCAATCCGTCGCGGCGTTCCAGCGAAGATTCCGACCCTGCCCCAAGGCTGGAACCTCGAGTATCCGGGCCGACCCCGACGTTCTCCGTGAAACCGTGGCCGCAGCTTCGCGAGATCACATCCTCACCGCGTTTTCAAATGTGGGCGGCGGTCGCGGCTGCAGTCGGAATCCTCGTGCTGCGGAAGCCCTGGGCCCTTCTCACGCCGCAGCTCTGGGCGGAGGATGGCAGCGTTCATCTCAATGACGTCGACGCGTGGGGCGCCCGCGCCTTTCTGATCCCCTATCGCGGCTATCTTCATCTGCTCCCACGCCTGATCGCCTGGTTCGCGCCGCACGTCGCGGATGTTGCCCACTGGCCAGGGATCTACAATTCGGCGGCGCTCGTCGTCACGGCATGTTTGTTCGCCCGGATGGCCTCCCCGCGACTCAACCTGCCCGGCAAGCCGTGGATGACGCTCGCGTTTGTCCTCATCCCGCACAGCGGCGAGGTCTTCCTCAACATCACGAACCTGCACTGGCTCGCGGACATTTTCCTGGTCCAGCAGTTCTTGATCAATCGGCCCGCCACCACGCTCCAGCGAGTGGGGGATCATCTGGCGCTGATCCTCGCCGGCCTGTCCGATCCGTGCGCACTCGTTTTCCTGCCCCTCTTTGTCTGGCGGGCCTGGCACGATCGCGATCGAGACAGCGTCGGCATGCTCGTGGTCGTCGCCCTGTGCGCTGGGATCCAGGGTTACTTTCTGCGCTCGACCGGGCTGCATTACGATGGCCCGATGCAGCCTTTCCATCTTCTGCGGCTCCTCTCGGTCATGGGCAGCCGGCTCGTGGTGTGGCCATTCCTGGGCCGACATGCGACGAGTTCCCTCCCCGCTTTCAGTCAGGCACTCATCGGGACCGCGGTGGTTCTGGTCATCGTCGTCTGGGCGTTGCGCCGCGATCCGCGGCGTCCCGTCCGCGCCCGGATTCTTGCCGCGTGGGCCCTGCTGGCGATCGGCTGTCTTTTCCGGATCCGCCCCGATACCTGGACGGTCGGCCTGGACAACCTCAGTTTTGCGGAACCGTATTTTTACGCCACGCGCCTGCTCCTCGTCTGGGTCGTGATCCTGGAATTCTCCGGGCCGATGCGCCGTGTCGCCTGGCTGGCGCGCGCCTGCTGCCTGATCGGAGTCTGTCTCGAACTACCCTATTACCAGCAACCAGCGCCCACCAATTATCATTGGGCGAGCCACTGCGATCCGATTCGCCGTGGTGTACCGGCGAAGATCCCCATCCTGCCCGACGGCTGGATACTGCAATATCCGGGCCGCCCTCCCCAGAAATGATCGCGCTTGTCACGCCCTGAGGCCCATGCCGGACTCGGAATCCTGATGCTAGCCGGGAAGAAAATATGCGCGGTCCTTCCTGCGTACAACGCGGCGCGTACGTTGCGCCAGACGTTCGAACATATCGATCGATCGCTGGTTGATGAGGTCATCGTGGTTGACGATGCGAGCACGGACACGACCCGCGACTTGGTGCGAGAACTTGGGGTGCGCTACGCCTTTCATCGGCAAAACCACGGGTATGGAGGCAACCAGAAGACCTGCTACACCCTCGCTCTCGCCACGGGCGCCGATGTCGTGGTGATGCTTCATCCCGACTATCAGTACGAGCCGCTGCTTCTGCCCGCCCTTGCCCACATGGTGGCCTCGGGAGTTTACGATGTCGCCATTGCCTCCCGCATCCTGGGGCGCGGAGCCCGGCAGGGTGGCATGCCGTTGTACAAATACGTGTCGAACCGCGTCCTGACGTTCACGCAGAATGTGCTGATCGGACAGAAGCTCTCGGAATACCACACCGGTTATCGGGCGTTTTCGCGCCAGGTGCTGCTGACCTTGCCGCTGGCCGCCAATTCCGACGACTTCATCTTCGACAACCAGATGATTGTGCAGGCGCATGCCTGGCGATTTCGGATCGCCGAGATCTCGTGCCCGACGAAATATTTTCCCGAGGCATCCTCGATCAATTTCCGGCGCAGCCTGAAGTATGGCCTGGGTGTCCTGGCGGTCAGCGCCGCTTATCGTGCGTCCCGTCTGGGAATCGGTTCACCGCGATTTCTCGATCGCACCGACAAACCCGGCAATCGGTTGCGTCCGGAGCTGGTCCGAAATCGGGTGGCGGACACCAACATTCCTTTCCCGGCTTAGCCGGCGGTGCAAAGCTTCGGGCGGTTTGCGCGGCTTCATCCCGCGAGCGTGGCCGATTGGCGCATCCGGGATCAATGGCGGGGCGGGGACGCCTCAAGCAGGTGGAGGATCTCGCGCACCGGACGTTCGGTCACGGTCGAAATTCGTTGCCACGTCCTCGGATCCGTCTCCCGCATCCTCCGTCCGTGGTAATCGAAACTGGCGAGCACGCCGGTCCCAATCGTGACCACGGCCGCCGCGATGGCGGCGGTGCAAAAGGCAACCCGGGCCAACCGGCCGGCGGCCGCGCGCTCGACCACGAGGAGCCCGCCGAGCGCCAGCAGCATGAGATAGGGCACAAAATCCACCATGTACCGCTCCGCCGCGTAGAAAAAGCAAAGGAGCAGGAACGTAAGCGGCAGAGCGGCGGCGACAATGCTCGCCACCGAAACGACGAACCGATTCCGCCCGCCAGCGCCATTCCGAGCACAAACGAGCGCGAGCGGCCCGAACCACAGGAAGGGAGAGAGGACCGCCAGCCAGTAGAGTTCCTCCCCGGAAAAATACCCCGCCGGCGCCGGAGGCAGGGAACGTGAGGCGAGGAACGGAAAATCCGTCGTCCACCGGACCGGCCAGGCAAAATAGACGCGCAGATTGTACCACACGAACCGCAGGTCGAAGTGCTTCACCGCGCCTTCGCGCAGGCTGGTCAACTGATAAGCCTGCCCAAATTGGAACGGAGAATCGAACCGGGCATAATTATACCAGGCGAGGGCCGCCAACAGGACGCCCAACGGGATGGCCGCAGCGACGGCGGCCTTTACCGCCACCGCCCGGCCCGCCGATCGCCACAACTGCCAGGTGGCAATGACGAGCATCCCGACCGTCAGGATCGCCGGCGGTCGCGCGCCGACCGCAAGACCGATCGACAGGCCGGCGACGGCCATCGCCAGTACCGGGCGACGCCCGTCAATCGCCCAACCCACCGCCAACAGGGCGAGCATCGTGAAGCCGAACCCCGCCGCAATCGGCAGTTCCCAGATTTCCGGCCGGCGGGCACAGGCGAGCACGTGCGCTCCCAGTCCCATGACAAGCACGCCCACCGGACCAATCCAAGCCGCGCTGTCCGGAAAATGGCGGTGCCTCAATCGCAGCCAGAGTGCACTCGCCGCCGCTATCCCGAGCAGGCAATAGACCAGGACGGCAGCGGCCTGCGGCAGGCGATGGCCCGTCAGCAACGCAAACGGAAGCATCAAGGTCACGGCGGGCGTCGGTCCAAAGTAGATATAGTACCGGCCGTGATAGTACGAAGCATCCGGCAGCCGCACCTTGTCGTTCTGCGCCGGATCATACGGATCCGATAGCGCAAGCAGTCGTGGGTCGGGTGCGATGTCGAGGTAAAGATGCCCCTTCCGAAAACCGTCGATCAGCAGATTGTAATAGTCGAAGTTGACCCCGGACTCATGCAGATCGCCGCTCGATCGGACCGTGAAGAAAAAGAACCAGCCGACAAGCAGGCCCGCCGCAAGAATCGCCAGCCGTTCGAACCGGCGGGATCGGCTGGCTCGAAAATCGGGTCGTCCACCATCTCCCGCCTCGACGTGCATGCCCCAACATCATCAGGCGCGAAAATCACGGCAAGCGCGTTGTGATTTCGCGTGACGAACCGCCATTCCTCGGTGTTGCCTGTGCGGATATCCGGCCGATGACACCGCCTCTCCAGACTATCGACCGCCGGCGAGCCTGGCTCCCGTGGAGCCTGGCGCTCGTCTCGTTCCTTCCCCTGCTTTGGTGCCGGCACGATTTCCAGGGAATGTTCTGGTTCGGCGACGAATGGGATCAGCTGGATCAGATCTCGCGTCAGGGATTCTGGCACTGGTCCTTCCGCTGCTTCGGCGAGAATTTTGCCCCGGTTTTGAAAATGACCTGGGGCGCACTCGCCCTCGGATCACACGGTTCTTACCTCGGAGTCCTCGTCGCCGTGTGGTGCGTGCACGCCTGCTGCATCATTCTTCTCGGATTCTGGATGCGCGCGTCCGGATTCGGTTCGCTCGCGACGGCCTTCGTCCTGCTGGGATTCGGCCTCGCGGTGACGAACGTCGAGACCCTCGGATGGTCGATTCAGTTGATCACGGTGCAGGGGATGGCTTTTTTCCTCGGGGCGGCCTGGTGGCACCACGCCCGCGAACGCGACGGTGACTGGACCCCGGGTGCGCTCATCCTTTTCGCCCTGCTGCTGGTCTTGAGCACGTTCTCCTTCGTGCGCGGGCCCCTCGCGGGCGTGGCGCTCGCCGGCGCCACGATCCTTTTCCCCTCCCAGGGACGCGGCCGCCGGTCTGCCCGTTGGCTCGTGACGGCGGTGTGCCTGATCCCGGCGGCGATATCTGTCGCCGTGGTGATGACCATCGCTCCCGGGAACCAGCATCATCCGTTTGCCGCGGGGATTCGTGAACCCGCGCTGTTCGCGGCTTCGTATTACTTGCTGAATCCCGCCTACAAGTTTGTGACCGAGTCCGCGTGGACCACCCCGACCCTCCTGCTGTGCGGAGCCGGCAAGATCGCGGTCCTGGCCTGTGGATGGCGCGCGGCCTCCTCATCCCAGCGCCGGCTCCTGCTGCCATTGTTCGTCTTCGACTTTGGAAACGCCGTGTTGATGGGAATCGGACGCTACAACGAACCACTGATCACCGCGACCAGTTCGCGCTATCAGTATATTTCGCTCATCTGCACGTTACCGTTTTTCGGCGTTTTGCTGGAGACGGTCCTCCACGCCATTCCAGCGAGCACCATCGTGCGACGCGTTTCCGCGGCGCTGGCACTCGCGGTGGCGACATGGGTCGCCATGCACAACTGGCCGTCGGTCATGTCCGGCTGGGCGGAGTACCGCGGGCGAAATACCCGTTACACCGTGTTCCAGGATCCAAATCCGGCGCCGGAGGGCGCGATTCCGGGGATTCCGTTTCTGCAGACCCGGCGCGCGAAGGAACTCGTCGCGCAATATCACCTGCATTGAAGCCGGGTCGAGTGCGATGCGCCCATGCTGATGGCTGAGCAACCACGCATCCGGTTCCGGTGGTCACGAGTTCCCATTCGGGCGGTGGTGTTCGCGTTCGGGCTCCTGGCCGTGATCATCGGCCCGCTCAAATTCGGCGACACCCGGACTCGGCCGCTTCCGCCGGCCTCAACACAGACGCCGGCCGCGTCCTCTGGCCGGTTCCGGGAGGGCGCGGTGTTCCCCCGGACCGAGGAACATTTGTTGCCATCCGGACTTCACACCCGCGGATCGTGGTTGGGCGGCGATGGCTTCCGCGGCGAGGACGTCAGCCCTTGGTATGCCGTCGCTCCGCGGTTTACGATCATGGTGGCGGGGTATCCCGCCTCCGCCGGGAACCAACTCGCACTGGAATTTCGGACCGCGACGGGCACCGTCAGGACAATCGAATACGGAGATCGGGATCCGCGTGAAACCTGGCAGCCATGGTTCATCTCCACTCCGGCCGGAGCTTCCGAGTTCCGCATTCGTGCGGTTGACGCTTCCTCAAATGCCGGTGGCTGGCTGGCGTATTCCGAGCCCTACACGATCCGCTTTCTGCCCGAATGGCAGGCCTTGGCGCTCCTGCAACTCTTCGCCACCACGTGCCTGGCGGTCTCACTCCTTTACGGTCCCGGGCTCGTCCTGATCGCACGACGCCCGCACCCCGAGCCGCGCGATCTCGCTCTCGCCGTGATTGCCGGCCCCGTCGTCATGACGGTGCTTGGACTTCTCTGCTGGGCCGGCGGGGGACTCGTCGCCCCCGGCTGGATCGCACGCGGTGGGATTCTCGTCCTGCTGGGATGGATCGGATGGCACGGTCGGAAACGTCAAAATCAGCCGAGTTCAACATGGCCAGCCGGCGCCCACGCGGTGATTGCCGCCGGTGCGCTGCTGGCGGGATTTGGCGTGGCGAAGGCAAACATCTCGATCGGCGCACCCGGAGAGTTGTATGGCGGGCTCGTTTCCCGGTCGCTCGAAGTCGGGGGACACTCCGACAGCCGGGTTCCGTTTCATGTCGTTCAAGTGGTGTCGCACCATCTCGCGCCCTTCAGCGCCGGCGCGCAGACTTATTTCTCACCCTGGAGTTTCGCGAGCCGGGGACCGCTCGCCGGAATCATTGCGGCCCCTGTCGTGCTCGCCACCGGCGCGGACGTTCCCACCGCCCTGCCGGACCAACCCTGGCGGCCGTTCGACCGACAGGGGTTCGCTCCCTATCGGATCACGATGATCGTGCTGGCGTCGCTCGCCGGCTGGGCGGTGTTCGGGCTCCTCGGAGCGTTGGTCGGACCCGAGTGGGGGTGGTTCGCGGCAACCACGGCGCTCCTCACGCCGTTCTTTGTGCACGAGATGTATTTCACCTGGCCAAAACTGATGGCGGCCGGCCTCGTGCTCGTCGCGTTTCTGTTGGCGAATGAACGCCGTCCCGTGGCCGCAGGACTCGTGCTTGGGTTCGCCTACCTGTTTCATCCCCTGCCGCTGTTGAGTGCTCCATTTCTCGCGGTGTGGGTCGTTGGTCGGGAGGTCCGGGGGCACCGTCGAAACTGGCGCGGAGCCGCAGGCGCGTTGCTGGGACTGACGGGGGGAATCGTGGCCATCGTCGGTGTTTGGCAGGCCATCGGCAGTCTGGCCCCGGGCGGAGTCGGAAACCAGGCGGGTTTCCTCACCTACTTTCGCCTGGCCGACAATCAGATCGCGACGCCCCAAACCTGGTGGCTGAGTCGCTGGCAGAATTTCGCGAACACCTTCCTTCCGCTGCATCTGCTCGCGTTCGATCCGACCCACGAGTCGATCAATTCCGTCTATGCGCCGTCGCCTTCGTGGGTCCGGGCAGGCTTTCTCTATTGGAACACGCTGCCCTTCGCACTCGGCGTTCCCGCGTTCTTGCTTTGTCTCGGCGCCGTCGGGTCGGCCTGCCGACGGGCGCCGGGGACGGCCTTTCTCATGGTCGTCGGACCCGCCCTCTTCCTGATCGTCTATTGGGGTGCAGCCGACAGCGGACTGATGCGGCACTGCGGACAGGTCTTGTTTCTGTCGATCATCGCGCTTTCGGTTTGGTCGCTGGGACACCGCGACGACCGCTGGCGCCGGGTTGCTTGCCGCGGGTTCATGCATCCGGCGTGCTTGGCGTTTCGCGGCCTGGAAATCGCGGTGATGGCCTTTGGCACCACGTGCTTGAACGGGTTTCCGCATTGGGGGGCGCCGTTCGCCGCCGGCGACGTCGCGTCGCTGATCATTGCGCTCGGCTGCCTCGCCGGGGCGATCATTTTACTAGCGAAAGCGGGGGCGAGTCTGCAGGCTCGGCTCTTTCCTCCTCTCCCGTGAGCAAGTCCCTTCTCGTCACCGGTTCCTCCGGACTCATCGGCTCCGAGGTCTGCGCGTACTTCGCGCGGGAGCTCGGTTACACCATTCATGGCGTCGACAACAACCAGCGTGCCGTCTTCTTCGGCCCGCAGGGAGACACCCGCTGGAACCAGCAGCGTCTCGCGCGCGACCTCCCGGGTTTCGTTCACCACGAACTCGACATCCGCGACCGCGCGGGTGTCCTCGCGCTCGTCCGGGAGGTCAGGCCGAGCGCGATCGTCCATACCGCCGCCCAACCGTCGCACGATCGTGCCGCCGCCATTCCGTTTGATGATTTCGACACGAACGCCGTCGGCACCCTGAATCTGCTCGAGGCGGCGCGCCAGGCGGCGCCGGAGTCGCCCTTCGTGCACATGAGCACGAACAAGGTCTACGGCGACGCGCCGAACCGGATTGCGCTCCGCGAGCTCGAAACCCGCTGGGATTACGCCGATCCGGCGTTTGAACCCGGAATTCCGGAATCCTTCACGATCGACCAGTCGAAGCACTCGCTGTTCGGCGCGAGCAAGGTCGCCGCCGACGTCATGGTCCAGGAATATGGCCGCTATTTCAACCTGCCGACCTGCGCGCTGCGCGGCGGCTGCCTCACCGGTCCGAATCACAGTGGCGTCGAATTGCACGGTTTCCTGAGCTACCTGGCAAAATGCAACCTCGAGGGCCGGGAGTATCGCGTGTTCGGCTACAAGGGCAAACAGGTGCGGGACAACATCCACTCGCTCGACGTCGCCCGGTTCATGGCTGCCTTCGTCGCGGCACCTCGCGCCGGCGAGGTCTACAACCTCGGCGGGGGCAAGGCGAATTCCTGCTCGATCCTCGAGGCGTTCAAAATCGTGGAAAAATACTCCGGACAATCACAGGTCTATACGTACCTCGATCAAGCCCGCGCCGGAGATCATATCTGTTACTATAGCGATCTACGAAAGATGCGCGCCCATTATCCTGCGTGGGATATCACGCAGTCGCTGGAGGATACGATTCGGCAGATTGTCGAGGCCTGGAAAGTGCGAAACAAATAGAGGGTGGCCGCGTCCCAAGTGGGTTTCCTGATGCCGTGTTCCACCTTTTCCCGGGCGGTGCTGCCCCATCGTCGCGTCTGCTTCGCCCTTTGCGCCACCGCCGCGACCCTTCTCGGAACGGTGCGGACCGTTTCCGCGGCCAGCCTCGGCGCGGTCCAATCGGCCCAAACTGCTCTGACCGGCAGCATTCGGTCTGTTGCCGCGAGCCCAACCGATCCCGTGACCGGGGCCCGGCATCACGCGTACATCAGCCGGTCGGCACTCCAGGCGCAGGAGTCCGCCGCTGTCATGCCGTTCGAGGTTGCGTTGAGCATGCGGCATTTCGACGAACTCGAGTCGCGTCTGGCGCATAGCGAAATCATCTCTCGCGCCGAACTCGAAGCCCGGTATCTGCCGCTTCCCACCGACTATGCGCGCGTCAGGGACTGGCTGAAAAGCGAGGGATTCGCGGTGACGGGCGACAAGACCAACCACCTTGCCGTGTTCGCCCGCGGCAGCGTTGCCGATGTCGGGCGGGTGTTGCACGCGACATTTGCGCGGGTCACGACGGCGGACGGCGAATTCACCTCCGCGATCACCCCGCCAAGCGTGCCGACGCGGCTCGCGGGGGTTATCCGCGGGATCCACGGGCTGCAGCCGTTTCAGCGGCTTCATCTTCGCCCGCATGCGCTTCAGCCGCTCGTCGGAACGGGCAGCTCGACCCCCTACTATCCGGCGCAGATCGCACAGGCCTACGGCGCCACCGGCCTGGGCCTCACCGGCGCCGGCCAGACGATCGCGGTGTACGCGCTCGCCGTTCCGAGCACGTCGGACCTGACCACCTTCTGGTCGAACGCCGGCGTGGCCGCAACTGCCGCCAATATTCAGACGATCAATGTCGCGGGCGGCCCCGCATCCAACACATCCGCGGGCAGCGTCGAGGAAGCGACGCTCGACGTCGAATGGGCGAGCGCGCTTGCCCCGGGTGCGGCGATCCGCGTCTACGCCGCCAGCGAGATCGATCCGGTCGCCGACGATGAGCTGATTCAGCAGATTCTCGCCGATCTGCCGTCGAACCCTTCGCTCCACCAGCTTACGATTTCGTTTGGCCTCGATGAGAATGGCGCGGACCGCGATTACATCGCGATCGAGGCGCAATACATGGCCACGCTCGTCAGTTCGGGCGTCACCGTGTTCGCCGCCTCGGGTGACAACGGGGCGCTCGACAATGAGAAGCTGTCGATTCAGACGGGTTTTCCCGCCAGCATGCCCGACGTGACGGCGGTCGGGGGCACGAGCCTGACGCTTGATTCCAGCGCCAACATCCTGACGGAAACCGCGTGGGGCAATCTGGCGAATTCCGGCACCACCGGGGGAAGCGGCGGAGGCGTCAGCGTGATTTTCAACCGGCCCAGCTGGCAAAACGTCGCGGGCGCGCCGGCCGGCACCATGCGACTCGTCCCGGACGTGGCGGCCGCAGGCGATCCGGCGACACCGGCCTATATTGTCTACAAGAGTCGCGGGACTTCCGTCGGCGGAACAAGTTGGTCCTCCCCGATCTGGGCCGCCTGGTGCGCCTTGATCAATCAGGCGCGGGCCAATGCGGGCAAACAGCCATTGGGAGCCCTGAATCCGCGGCTTTATCCCCTGGCCGGCACGGCGGCCTTTCACGACATCACCTCCGGCGGCAATTCGATTTATCGCGCCGACGTCGGCTATGACCTTGTCACCGGACTTGGAACTCCCAACGTCGCCGCGCTGCTCCAGGCCATGATGAGCGACTCGTTCGCCCCTGTCATCGAAGTCGGTAGCGGCAACCGCTTCACCACCACCGGTCAGGGTGCGACGTTCTACGTTATCGCCACCTCCACCCCCGCGCCGGCGTTCCAGTGGCAGCGGCTCGCGGCGGGATCAAGCACCTGGACGGTGCTGAACGACTCCGGCAGCTACGCCGGAACCGCGACCTACGCGCTTTCGGTCAGCAACGCCTCGTCGGCGATGAACGGCGACCAGTTCCGTTGCGTGATCACGAACTCGCTCGGCAGCACGACTTCGCCACCGGCGACCCTGACCGTCAGCCCCACTGGCGTGAGCACCCTCGCCGGCTGGCCGGGATGGTCCGGCTATGCCGATGGACGCGGCTCCGCCGGGCGGTTCAACTACACCGGCAGCGTTCGAACCGATGCAGCCGGCAATGTGTACGTCGCCGACGCGAGCAACAACACGGTTCGCAAGGTCACACCCAATGGCACCGTGACGACGCTGGCGGGATCACCCGGCGTGGCCGGCTCGGCCGACGGCGTCGGCTCGGCCGCGCTCTTCGACGGACCGGCGGGAGTGGCGATTGACACGGCCGGCAACGTGTACGTGGCCGACTCACAGAATTACACGATTCGCAAGATCACGCCGAGCGGGGTCGTCACGACGCTGGCCGGTTCCGCCGGCGTGCAGGGACATGCCGACGGCCAGGGATCGGCCGCCTCGTTCTACGATCCCGAGGACCTCGCCATCGACGGATCCGGCAACCTGTATATCGCCGACGGCCAGGGCAACGAGCTCCGCAAGGTATCACCCACCGGAACCGTCACCACTCTCGCCGGCGCGCCGAATTCGGGTACCGCGGATGGCACCGGGTCCACGGCGCGGTTCAACCTCCTCGCCGGCGTGGCGGTCGACGGCGACGGCAACGTGTACGTCGGCGACATGCTCAACAACACGGTCCGAAGGGTCACGCCCACGGGGGTCGTGACAACCTTGGCCGGATTGGGCGGTTCATCGAACTACGGTTTCGTGGATGGACAGGGCATGAGCGCGCGCCTTGACGGCCCGGCCGGGATGTCCATCGACGCGGCCGGTAACCTCTACGTCGCCGACATCTACAACAACGCCGTCCGGAAGATCACGCCGTCGGGCAAGGTGACGACCCTCGCCGGATCAAGCACCAATCCGGAGAACATCGACGGGCCGCTTTCCGTGGCCCGGTTCAACCAGCCGACCGACGTCGCGATCGACCCGAACGGCGTGATCTACGTTGCCGATTCGTACAACTGCACGGTCCGCCGGATCGCGCTCGCCCCCACGATCGTCGTGAGCCCGGCGGCGCAGGCGGTCGTGCTCGGCGGCACCCTCACCTTGTCGGTGTCGGTCGCCGGGACCGGCCCGTTCACCTACCAGTGGGCCAAGGACGGCACGGCGATCCCCGGCGCCACGACCGCCACCTACACCGTGAAGAGCGCGACGGTCGGAACGGCGGGCGACTACAGCGTGATTGTTTCGAGCGACACCGGCATCGTGAGCAGCGCCGGCGCCCTGGTGACCGTGAACAGTTCGAGCAACGGCACGCCGAGCCGGCTGGCCAATCTGTCGGTCCGGACAGGCGCTGGTACCGGAGCCCAGACGCTGACCGTCGGATTCGTGCTCAGCGGCACTCCCAACAAGACGATGCTGATCCGCGCCGTGGGACCCGGACTCGCCGGTTTCAACGTCGACGGCACATTGCCCGATCCGGTGCTGAGCGTGATCGGCCCTGCCCCATCCACCGCGGTCGCGGCATCGGATGACAACTGGAACACCGCCGACAAGGCGACGATGGACACCGTCGGGGCCTTTCCGCTGACCGCCGGCAGCAAGGATGCCGCCGTCGTCGTGGCACTTCCGTCCGCCAATTACTCGGCCCAGGTGACCGACGCCACCGGTGCGACCGGAATCGCCCTGGCGGAAATCTACGACACCGCCCCGGGATCGGGGGCCCGCCTGATCAACGTATCGGCGCGCGCCCAGGTCGGCACCGGCGACGGTGTCCTGACCGTCGGCTTTGTCATCTCCGGCGGGAGTTCCGAGACGGTGTTGATCCGCGGCATCGGACCCGGCCTGTTGCCGTACGGCGTGAACGACGCGCTCGGCGACCCGCGGTTGGACGTCTACGACAGCAACGACAACGTTCTCCAATCGAACGACAACTGGGGCGGTGCGGCCGCCCTCACCACCGCCTTCCACCAGACGGGCGCCTTCCTCCTGTCGGACCCGGCCAGCAAGGATGCGGCGCTCGTCATCACCTTGCCTCCCGGTGCTTACACGGCACAGGTCGGCAGCGTCGACCAATCGCCGGGCGTGGCACTCGTCGAGGTGTACGAGATTCCGTAGTACCCTGGCGCTTGCCGGGGCGTTCGCAAGCGGACGGCCTACGAGTCGAACCGCTGCAACTCGTCCATGCCCCCCGTAGGCCGCGGAGCTTGCTCGCGCAAGAGAGAGGCCAAAAGCGCCCGCAAGCGGGCCGCCTACTCACGTCGTTTGAGGTAGGGCGGGCTCGCCCGACCCCGCCCTACATCGGCGAGCAAATCTCCATCGGCAGGCGAATCTTTGCTTTGCCTCCGGGCGGGTTTCCGCGAGGTTTGCCGGTTCATGGAATTCGCCCTCGAGAATCAGCGCCACCCGGAAGGAATTCCGCCGATCGATTTCCGCGCCCAGCTCAATGACGAGCAGTTCGCGGCGGTGACGGCGGAACCGGGACCGCTGCTCGTCCTCGCGGGCGCGGGTTCAGGAAAGACCCGCACGCTGACCTACCGGGTCGCATATCTGCTGTCGCAGGGCGTCCGGCCCGGGGAAATCCTGCTGCTCACGTTCACCAACAAGGCCGCCAAGGAAATGCTGCACCGGGTCCAGGATCTCACCGGCGTCGAGCCGGGGCGCTTCTGGGGCGGCACCTTCCACAGCATCGGACACCGCTCGTTGCGCACCCATGGTGAACTCGTGGGCCTGTCCCGGACGTTCACCATCCTGGATGCCGAGGAGGCCGAAGGGATCCTGCGCGACGCGGTCGAGGACACCGACAAGACGTTCTTCAAGGACAAGACCCATCCCCGGCCGGGTCCGCTGCACGAGATCATCTCGATGGCGCGGAACACCCAGTTCTCGATCGTCGATACAGTGGCGCGCTATTTTCCCCAGCACGAAGGGGTCGTCGACCGGATCCCGGCCTTCGCGCAGAAGTACGCCGCCCGCAAACGTGGCGCCAACGTGGTCGATTACGACGACCTGCTCGAGTTCTGGCTGGATCTCCTGAAGAAGTCACCGGAGACCGCCGAATTCTTCTCGCATCGTTTCCGGCACGTCCTCGTCGACGAGTACCAGGACACGAACACACTCCAGTCGCAGATCGTGGACACGATCGGCTCGCACCACCGGGTGATGGCGGTTGGCGATGACGCGCAGTGCATCTACTCGTGGCGCGGCGCGAATTTCGAAAACATCCTGACGTTCCCGGACCGCCATCCGGGGACGGCGATTCACCGGATCGAGACGAACTACCGCTCCACACCGCAGATCCTCGCGCTCGCCAACGGCGTGCTCCTCGCACAACCGAAGGGCCGGCACTTCGACAAGGAACTCCGTCCCGCGCGGGCCAATTCGGAGAAACCTTACCTCGTCCAGGCCATGGACGGGCGCGAACAGGCGCAGTTCATCGTCCAGCGGATCCGGGGGCTGGTGGACGAAGGTTGCTCGCTCAGCGACATCGCGATCCTTTATCGCGCCCATTTTCAGGCCCTCGACATCCAACTCGAGCTCTCGCGTCTGCAGATTCCCTACCAGATTACCAGCGGCGTCCGTTTCTTCGAACAGGCGCACATCCGGGACCTGGTGGCGCTGCTGCGGTTTGTCTACAACCCCAGCGATGTCGCCGCATGGAACCGGATCGCCGTCCTGCTGCCGAAGGTCGGCGACAAGAACGCGCAGAAGCTTCACGCCGCCGCCCTCGATCACGCGCGGCTGCTCCAGCAGAATTTCATCGATGCACTCGGCAGCGACGACGTCGCGACCAAGGTGCCGAAGGACGCGAAGGAGGAGTGGCCGAGGTTCGTAGCCTCGCTCCAGCAGGTCAGCGAAATGATGCGGACGATGAAGCCGCACAACGCGGTGGAGATCGCGATCGACGGCTGGTACGGAGACTACCTGAAAGGCGCGTTCGCCAATTACGTGTCGCGGTTGGACGATCTGAAATCGCTGATCGGGTTTGCGAGCCGGTACGAGGACATGCAGGAACTCCTCGCCCAGATCATGCTGCTGAACAGCGAGACGAGCGATCGCTCCGCCGATCCTGACGCCGACGCGCTCCGGCTGACGACCGTTCACCAGGCCAAGGGTCTCGAATATTCCGCCGTCTTCCTGATTGGTCTGGCGGAGGGCATGTTTCCACTGCGCCGCGCGATCGAGGCAAATGATGTGGAGGAGGAGCGTCGATTGTTTTACGTGGCGGTCACCCGCGCCCGCGACGAACTCTATCTTTGTTTCCCCAAGCTGAACACGAAGGGCGGTCCGACGATGATGCTGACGCCAAGCCGTTTTCTCCAGGAGCTGCCGAGCGACCTGTATCAGGGCCTGAAGATCAAGCGCAGCTACGGCTGGTAAGTCGAACGCGATCCACCGATCGCTCGTTGGTGTCCCTCAATTAACTCGGCATAAGCGGGCGAATCGTACGAGGCGCTGGACCCAGTCAGCGTGGTTCCTCCTCTGAAATCAAAAGACGACTTAATTGCGGTAGGGCGCGGAGTCCCTTCCGCGCCGCGCGCGCATTGCGCGCGTTGTGATTGCCGTAAGGGCGGCCCAGGGATCCACCTCTGCCCAAGCGCTACGGCCAAGGGATTGGCCGCCCTCCCCCCTCACTCCCTCTTCCCTTTTCCTGCTTTTCCGAACCAGGGCTTCTTCGTCTCAGGCGCCCGACCGCGCTGGAATCCGAGATCGCTGCCGGCGATCATCTCCGCCTTGGCGCCGCCACTGCCCAGCAGCCGGGCCGCGATTTCGTTCAGGCCCAGGCGTCGTAACGTCGACTTCAGCGGCCCCCTCATCTCCGGTTTGTACCAGAAGAAGAAACTTCGCTGCTCCTGCTTGTCCTCGGGTGTCCGCGCGACCGGGATCGCCTGCTGGTTGTAGGGGTGCACGCCGGTCGCGTAGATCTCCGTCGCCACCGTCATCGGCGTGGGCGTGAAGTCCTGCACCTGCTCGAGCTTGAAGCCGAGATCCTTCGTCTTCACCGCCACGTCGGCCATGTCCTGCGGCTTCGACCCCGGGTGCGAACTGATGAAATACGGGACGATCTGAAGCTGTTCCTTGTGCAGCCGCTTTTTTGCCCGGTCGAACTTCTCCTTGAACTTGTAGAAGTACCCGAACGAAGGCTTGCGCATCACCTTCAGCACATCGTCCGACGTGTGCTCCGGCGCCACCTTGAGACGTCCCGAGACATGGTGCTCGACGAGTTCGTCGATGAACCGCTCGTGGCTTTCCTTGGCCTTCGGCGCGGCATGGTCGTGGAGGAAAAGGTCGTAGCGCAGCCCGCTCGTGACAAACGCGTGTTTCACGCCGGGCGTCTCACGCACCGACTTGTAGATGTCGAGCAGCGCGGTGTGATCGGTGTCGAGATTCCGGCAGACGTTGGGCCAGATGCAGCTTGGGCGGGTGCACTCGTCGCAGATCCACTGCTCCTTGCCCTTCATCTTGTACATGTTCGCCGAGGGCCCGCCGAGATCGCTGATCGTGCCGCGGAAGTCCGGCATCTGTTTGATCGATTCGACCTCGCGCAGGATGCTCTCCTTGCTCCGGCTCGCGACGAACTTTCCCTGGTGCGCGGAGATCGTGCAGAAGCTGCAGCCGCCGAAACACCCGCGATGCATATTGATCGAGTGCTTGATCATCTCATACGCCGGGATCGGCCCGCGCTTGCGGTAACGCGGGTGCGGCAGTCGCGTGTACGGCAGGTCGAAACTGGCGTCGATCTGCTGTTCCGACATCGTCGGGAACGGCGGATTGACCACGAGGAGACGGTCGCCGATCAGCTGGAGCAGCCGCCGGGCCTTCACCCGGTTTGATTCCGTTTCAATCTGCTTAAAATTCGTCGCGTACCGCGTCCGATCTGCCAGGCACTCCTCATGCGAATGGAGGATGAAGTCCTCCCAGTTCTGGTTCTTCGGCGGCACCGCGCCCGGCGCGAGCAGCACCGCCGTCTGCGCGATCGTCTTCAACGAGGAGAACGGCACGCCTTTCTTCAGCAACCGCAGCATCTCGAGCAGGGGCTGCTCGCCCATGCCGTAAACGAGGAGATCCGCCCCTGAGTCTGCCAGCACGCTCGGCTTGGTGGTGTCGGACCAGTAATCGTAGTGCGTCACGCGCCGGAGGCTGGCCTCGATGCCCCCGATCATTACCGGCACGTCCGGATAGAGCTGCTTCAGGATTCGGGTGTAGGCCGTGACGGCGTAATCCGGCCGGAAGCCATGTTCACCGCCGGGGGTGTACGCATCCTCGCTCCGCAGCCGCTTGGCCGCGGTGTAGCGGTTGACCATCGAATCCATGCATCCGGCGGTCACCCCGAAGAAGAGCCGCGGTGCGCCCAGTTTCTTGAAATCCCGCAGATCGTCGCGCCAGTTTGGCTGCGGAACGACGGCGACGCGGTAACCCTCTCTCTCGATCAGCCGGCCGACGACCGCGGTTCCGAACGCCGGATGGTCGACGTAGGCGTCGCCCGAGATGATGATGACGTCAACATAGTCCCACCCGCGCGTCGCGAGCTCATCCCGGGTAGTCGGCAGCCAGCGCGCGGCGTCCCAGGCCGGATCGGGCGCGGTGGCGGCGTGGGAGTGCGATGTCGGGTGCGCCATGGGAGCGCCGTCACCGTCGGGGGAAAGCCGCAACTTTCAAGTACCAATTGCGCCGGACCAGGTCGGTTTCCCTCCCGGGGTCGAACGCGGCTCCAGGTTTCATTCCAGTTACATCTCTGCAGTTGCGCTGGGTGGTAGGTTCAATTCTCTTCGCCACCTCCACTTCACATGTCGAACCCCCCCGTCGAAAACGTCGTGATTGTCGGTACCGGCTGCGCCGGTCTGACTTCCGCCATTTACACCGGCCGTGCCAACCTGAATCCGCTCGTGCTCGAAGGCACGCTGCCCGGCGGTCAGCTCACGACGACGAGTGAGGTCGAGAATTTCCCCGGGTTTCCGCACGGGATCGATGGTTTCCAGCTCATGCAAAACCTGCGGGAGCAGGCCACGCGGTTCGGCGCGCGGTTCGAGCAGGCGCTCGTCAACTCCGTCGACTTCACCATGATGCCGCGACAGATCATCTGCAGCGACCGTACGATTCTCGCCAAGACCGTCATCATCGCCACCGGCGCCTCCCCCCGGATGACCGGGATTCCCGGCGAGAAGGAGCTCTACGGTGGCAAGGGCGTCACGACGTGCGCCACGTGCGACGGCGCGTTCTACCGCAAGATGGACGTTGCAGTGATCGGCGGCGGCGACAGCGCGGCGGAGGAAGCGCTGTTCCTCACCCGCTTTGCGAGCAAGGTATACCTGGTTCACCGGCGTGACACCCTGCGCGCCTCGAAGATCATGGCCGACCGCGCGATGTCGCACGAAAAAATCCAGTGTGTCTGGGACAGCGTGCCGGTCGCGGTGGAAGGAGTGGCCCAGGGCGCGGTGTCCGGCTTGCGGATCAGGAACGTGAAGACCGGCGCGGAGTCGACCCTTCCGGTGAAGGGCGTGTTCGTGGCGATCGGCCACATGCCGAACACCAAGCCCTTCGCTCCGCCGCTCGAGGTCGACGCCAACGGTTATTTCAAACCCGAGCACGGCTCGCAGGTGAAAACGAAGGTCCCCGGGGTGTATGTCGCCGGCGATTGTGCCGACCATGTTTACCGCCAGGCGATCACGGCTGCCGGGATGGGCTGCGCGGCCGCCATCGAGGCGGAACGCTGGTTGACCGAGCACGGAGACTGACCATCCGCCGCGGGGAAATCCGCGTGGGTCCCTTCCGCGAGGCTCGTCTTGTCGGGTCGCTCGTCCACACTCGCCAACGATGAAATCGCTCCGGCACGTCCACGCCGAGCTTGGGATCCCGCCCGATTACCCGCAAACGCGCAATCTCGCGAGGCAACGACAGCCGGCCCGGCTCGTCGGGATCGGGCGGAACCCGGACGGCCGGCCCGTCCGGCTGACTCCCGCGGCGGCGACGGCCTGGCGGCGGATGGCGGCGGCGGCCGCCGGCGCGGGGCTGCAATTGCTGCCGATTTCCGGATTTCGCAGCGTGCGCTACCAGATCGCGATCATTCGCCGACGGCTGCAGCGCGGCGAACCGATCGACCAGACATTGCGTTTGATCGCGGCACCCGGATTCAGCGAACACCACTCCGGACGCGCTCTCGACATCGGGTCTCCCGGCCACGTTGAGTTGCAGGAGAACTTCGCGCGTACCGCCACCTACCGTTGGTTGGCGGCCAACGCGGGACAATTTGGTTTCCGGTTGTCGTACCCGCGGAATAACCGCTCCGGGTTCGCGTTTGAGCCGTGGCACTGGTGCTGGCACCGCTGATCACAAGTCCTACGCATAATTTACCAAATTTTGCGCAGGACACTGGATCAAAGCGTGTTATGAACTTGGACCGTCGCGATTGGTGACGCTCACCAGCTGCGCGCGACGCATTCCAGCCATGTCGCAAAACGATTCGGAACGTTCATATGATGCGGATCCCCGGATTCCCCAGGGTATCGTCGTGGTCGCGGTTCTCGCGATCGTGCTCGCTACCGGAATCTACCTGATTGTCAGCGGACTGCTCTAGCCTCCGGCGCCACCGCCATCGGGCGGCGAGGCAGTCCTCGTCCGCGGGATCGGCTTACGGATGGCCTGACGGCGTCGCGCTCGGCTGCGGCTGGTCAGGAATCTTGCCCGCATTCGGCGGAAGCTTCGCCGGTACCACGGCCAGCCCGAGAGACTTCATCTGGTCCTCGAGATCCGAGATCTGTTGATCGAGTTGCCGCCGGCGGGAGGTCTGTTCGTCGCGGCGTTCGGCAAGATAATCGGCCGATGCGGTGTCGCCCGGCTTCGTCGTCAGCTCGGCGTTCTGCTTGATGAACTGATCGACGTACGTGCGCTGCTCTTCCAGGGTCGCGAGTCCCCAGCTGTATCCGAGCTGGAGCACCTCGCGGACCGTCTTGCCGTTGATTTCCTTCCGCATCGCGTCGTCAATCGCGTCGCCTTTGGCTCCCCCGGCCTGCGCCTTCAGCTTTAGCTGTTCGATCGCAGTATCCAGCGCCTGGGATTGCGGCACCGTCAGCCGGTCGGACTCGCGCTGATGCCACATCGCATAATCGTGCGGCGTGCCGGCGTCGGCATGGTCGTCGAGCGGGTTGCCCTGGCTGCAGCCGGCGAGCACGGCGACGGCGGCCAGCAAAAGACACGAGGAGAAATTCCGAAGGTTCATGGGGAAAACGTCGACCATGCGCGGTCCGGCGTATGGACGCGAAATATCGGTCGGGGTTCAACCCATTCCCACGTCCGGCCAGCCGGACGACCGTCACGGGCGCCGCCCGCGGGACACGAAAATTCCGGGTCATCGAACCGAACCACCCGCCCGGAAGCCAGTCGGTAGGACGCGCCGGACTGCGCGAGCAGGCCGAATTCACGCCCTCACGCACCGCATGCCGGAGTACATGATGCTTGGCCAGTCGGCGGCGACCGCCGCCTGTCTGGCGATCGACCGCGGAATGTCTCCGCAACAGCTCGACTACGGCGTCCTCGCCCGCCAGCTCCTGGCTGACGGCCAGATTCTCACCCGGGGGACAGCCGTCGGTCGATGGGGACGTGCCGTCCGGCCGGCCCGGTTGGCCGCCCCACGTTCAGCCCCGTTCCCCGCTTCAACACCTGGCGGAGCCGTGATGCCGCGGGGCCGGAGTGTTTTCACAGGAGACGATTGCGCGGAACGAACACCGCAACCTGCCGGCAGGGCGACGAACCGGTCCGCCCTACGGCGCCTCCGAAACGTCGACCAGAGCCACCCCGGTCGTGCCGCCGGCTCCGTTGACCTGGGCGGTGTAGCCGCCGGGTGGCAGCGTCAGCAGCAATACCGCGTCGCGCTCATCGAGGGAATAGGTTCCAACCAACGTGCCATTGTCGGCCTCGATCGCGGCACGGTTTTCCGCCGTCGGCCAATTGTCATTTTGCGCGATGATATTCCCCGCGACATCGAAGACGGTGAGCTGCGGATCGGCGAGGACCCCGCCCACGCCAAAGTTCGCCAGCGTCGGCCCGATGCCCCGGATCAGGACGCGGCGTGGCACGTTCCCGTTGATGATGAATCCGGCAATCAGGACGTTCGGCCCCGTGCCAACCTGGGCGCGCGCCGAAACGTTGATCAACCGCGGCTGGGCTTCGAACTGGGCTTCGCCCGGCGATCCGGGATCCTCATCGAACACCTCGACCAGCGCCAGCCCCTGACCGCTGCCGGCGTCGCGGATTTGCGCGGTGTAGCCTTGCGCGCTGATCGACTGGAGCAGTGCCGTGTCCCGGTCGTCGAGCGTCACCGTGCCGATCTTGTTTCCACCGAGCGCAATGATGGCGTTGGCATTCGGCGCCGCCGTCCAGCTGTCATTGCTCGCGATGACCGACGACCCGAGGAACAGGTCGAGGTGCGGGTCCGGCAGCACGTTGGAGAGTCCGAAACTGGTAAGCGTCGGCCCGGACCCCCGCACCAGGATCGATTTCGATCCGGAGCCGCTGATGACGAACCCGGCCGTCAGCGTCTGGTCGGCGGTTCCGGCCAGGGTGCGAACCGAGAGATTGATCAGCCGACCGGTCAGGGGTGTTGCCACCAGGACGGTCGCAGCCCGGCTGGTCACGGTCGCCGTGGGATTGGCCACGTCGACAGTGTACCGGCCGGCATCGGACGCCTGTGCGTTCGCGATCGTCAGCGTCGGGGCGGTTGATCCCGCGAGCACGGCGCCATCCTTCTTCCATTGATAGGTGAGCGAATCACCCGCCGCTCCGACCGACAGGGAAACGGCGGTGCCCGGCCCCGCGGTCACGCTGACCGGCTGGGCGGTGATCGTGGGCGCCGACGGCCCCGTGTCGGTGGGCCAGTGGTCGGCATCCCAATACAGGTCGCTGATGAGCAGCGTGGGCGCGCCGTTGTTTGCCGCATCGTAGGCGTGGCGTGCGATCACCCAGCCGTTCCCGATCTGCGAGACATCCTGACCGCCGGGTCCGATCCAGCGGGAATCCCCCGCATCGAGCACCGTGCAGCCGCCGTTCAGCATCGGAACGCCGCTCTTGTCCACATAGGGTCCGGTGATCGTCGTGGCGCGGCCGTAGGCGATCTTGTAGGTGCTGTTCACCCCCATGCAGCAGCGGTCGATCGAAACGAACAGGTAGTAGTAGCCGTTCGCGTAAACCACATTGGCGCCTTCAATTCCGTTCGCGCGCTGGGCGAGCGAACTGATCGGGCCGGACGGTTTCATCGTCGTTGGGTCGAGCGGCACGAGGTGGATGCCGTCGAACCACGACCCGAAGACCAGCCAGGGCCGGCCGAGCGCATCGATCGTAAGATTGGGATCGATCGCATTGAAGCTGTCGGTGCCCTGCTTCGAACTGATCACCATGCCGTCGTCCCGCCAGTCGCCGGTCGCGATGCTGGTGCACGACATCAGTCCGATGGCGGAATTGTTCCGGCCAAATTCGGACACACAATAGTAGCACCAC
This sequence comes from Opitutaceae bacterium, assembly GCA_035545515.1. Classification (GTDB taxonomy): domain Bacteria; phylum Verrucomicrobiota; class Verrucomicrobiia; order Opitutales; family Opitutaceae; genus ER46. The sequence goes on along the minus strand of DASZYH010000266.1, from coordinate 11,770 downwards.
ACCCGCCCGTTGTAGGCGTGGAGGTCAGGTGCCCACACGTCGAGCTGTCCCATGGCCGGCGCATACGTCCGCCACCAGGCATCCTCCGCGGTGAAGAGCGGCGTCCGTTGCTGCCACGCGAGCCCGTCGGACGAAAACTTCACCGGCAGGCCGGCTCCCGTCGTGAAGCACCACCAGACGGTGCCGTCCTTCAGCAGCGTGGGATCATGGGCGCCAAGCGCGCCGGTGAGGATCCAGTTCGCGGCGAACAGCGGACCGGCCACGGCCAGTCCGAACAGGACGAAAACACCTCGTGGCAATCTCATCGGACGACCGATCGATCAGCGATGCCAGCAGCGATGGAACACCGGCGGCTACTTCGTCGCGATTCGCAGCACCGCAAACGATTGCGGCGGCAGCGCGACCTGGAACGAGGGCGCCGACGCCGCCAACGCCGTGGCATGCGGCACGACCGTATCCGGGGCGGCAAACGTGTTCACCGCGTCCGGCCTGTCCGCGTGCAGCAGGGTCACGGTTCCATGGCCGACCTGTTCGACGCCGGTCAGCGTCACGGTCGGGGACGCCGCTTCCGGCGTCGCATTCACCAACTTGACGATGACATCCCCCGACTTCTCGTCGTACGTGGACGACGCGTAGAACCGCTTCTGCTCTTCGGCGGAGGCGTCGGTGATCGAAACGGGCAGCACGCGATCGCCCCGATTCGTGGCGAACAATTGCTGGACGTAGTAATTCGGTGTTTTCACGAGCCGGAGGTTGTCCACCCAGATCATGTCGGGCGTCCACTGCCACGCGTCGGCGTTGGCGAACAGCGGCGCATACGACGCCATCCGCACGACGTCCGCGTTCCGCTCCATCCCGGTCATGTAGGCGGCCTCTGCCAGCGCGCATTCGAAATCGTTCCGGTTCTTCACGCTGACGACCGCCACGCTCTGTGCCGCGTATTCGCCCATGAAGACCTTCGGGCCGTTCCGATCGTACGTGTCGTACCGATGCGCATTATCGAGGAACCATTCGGGCTTCGCGTAACAATGTTCGTCGATGATGTCAGCGTGGAGGGCCGGGAGTTTGCTCCAGGCGAGTTTGAACCGGCTGTCCGCGGGATCGGGTCCGGCCGCCGCGACCAGCGCGATCTCCGGGTGCTTCGCCTTCAGCACCTGTGCGAACCGGGCGAAACGCTCGAAATACTGCTCGCCCCACTGTTCGTTTCCGACGCCGAGCATCCGCATGTGGAACGGAGCCGGATGACCCATGGCGGCACGCTTCGCGCCCCAGGGACTGGTAGCCGGTCCGTTCGCAAATTCGATCAGGTCGAGCGCGTCCTGGATGTACTGGTCGAGAGCCTCAGGCTGGCAGAGTTCACCGGAGTTGAACTGGCAGGCCATGCCGCAGTTCAGAATCGGCAACGGTTCGGCACCGATGTCCTCGCACATCTGGAAGTACTCGAAGAAGCCCAGCCCGAAGCTCTGGTAGTAGTCGGGCGTCGGCCGGTGCAGGAACTCGTAGTTCCAGCGGTTGATCAGCACGTGGCGGTCCTCGACGGGTCCGATCGTGTTCTTCCACTGGTAACGACGGGCCAGCACGCTCCCCTCCACAATGCAGCCGCCGGGAAACCGAACGAAGCCGGGATGAAAATCCGCCAGCGCCTGAACCATGTCGGCCCGCAGCCCGCCCGGGCGGTGCTTCCAGGTGTCTTCGGGAAAGAGCGAGACGAAATCAACATCCACCGTGCCCTTGCCTTCAACCAGCACCGCCAGCTTTGCCTTCGGGTCGGTGTCGTTGGGCCGCAGCGTGCCGGTGAGTTTCTGCCAGTCGGATGGCAGGTTCTTCAGCTCCGTCGTCGCCAGCACCGCGCCATCGCCTCCGTACAGCGTCAACCGCAGCGCGGGAGTACCCGCGACGTGACGGACGCGCAGCGAGAAATCGTAACCTTCGCCCTGCCGCACACCCATGCCCCGGAATCCCTCGTTGCGGATTCCGAAAGGCGCCGTGCCCTCGGAGGCGAGCCGGACGTAGTGGGGATTTTGGGCGTCGAACGGCGCCTCGGTCCGGACCGTGAGTTCACCGTGGGCAAGCGAGGGGCTGAGTTTGATCCAGCCCATCAACGGATCGGGAAACTCGAACCCGCGGTTCTTCACCAGTTCGGCGTACAATCCGCCGTCGGCGCCAAAGTTGATGTCCTCGAAAAAGACACCCCACATGGCGGGATTGATGGCTGCCCCAGGCCGATCGACCCCGACGGTCACCGTCGCCGCCGGAGCGACAAGCGCGGTCGCCAGCAGGGCAACGAGCGGGAATGCGAGACGATGGAGTTTCATGGGAAGACGGAGTTGAGACCAAGGAAGTCGGTTGAAGGTGGAGTCCGTTCCACGCCCCAAACCACAGATCGACACGGACCGACACAAATTCTTTGCATCGCTTTGGATTGGCGGCCCGGGGGCTGGCGGCCCCACCACGACCCGATCGATCGTGGCAGGGCGTGAAGCCCCTTCGCGCCGGCATCAGAACCGGCAGCGCACGCCGAGCTCGTAGGTTGAGTCGTAGCTGCGCACGTCGCGCGCGAACATCGGCAGGTTGCCGAAGTTGTCGTGATACTTGCTCTTCAGGATGTTCGTCGCGTCGAACGTGACCGTGACATCCTTCGTGATCGCGTAGCTCGCCGAGAAATCCAGGCGCTTCGTCGGCTGGACCCACACCGTGGTTGGCTGGATGCCGCTCTGGTTGAAGCTGTCGATAAAGCGTCCGCGCCAGTTGTACGCGAGCCGGCTCGAGAACGGACCGTGCTCATAGATGAGGATCAGGTTGTAGTTGTCCTTCGAGACCTGCGCGATCGGCTGTTTCTCGTTCGTCAGCGGATTCTCCGTCTCACCCTTGATGTAGGTGTAGTTCGCCTGGAAACCGAGGCCTTTGAACGGATCGGGGAGGAAATCGAAGAAGTACTGGTACTGCGCCTCGACGCCTTCGAGGTAACCGTTGTGCGTGCTGCGCGGCCGCGTCACCGTGTAGAAACTGCCGCCGATGTTCTCGGACGAACCGTAGCTCTGGATGTAGCCATCAAGCGTCCGGTAGAACGGCGTCACCGCCGCCATGCTGGTCTTGCTCGGATAGTACTCGAGCGACAGGTCGTAGTTGGTCGACTTGATTGGCGACAGGTCGGGATTTCCGCCCGAACCCTGGCCCGGCAGCGTCGGTCCGGGCGAGGTCAGCGACAGCGCCGGATTCAGCGAGCCGAAATCGGGCCGGGTGATCGTCTTGGTGATCGAGCCGCGGAGCTGCAGGTCCGGCATCAGATGGATCCGGGCCGTGGCCGTCGGCAGCGTTTCCCAACGTTTCCGGGAGACGTTCGTCAGGACGTAGCCGCCCGTCGTCGAGCCCCCGACCGTCTGCCGCTGGAAGCCGCCCAGACTGTCATCCGTGTTGACGAACCGGGCACCGAAAAGCCCGTCGATCGGCAAATCACCGAGATTGGTGGAGTAGTTCGCCATCGCGTAGAAGGCGGTCGTCTTTTCCTTGTCGAGGAAGGTCTTCGACGGATCCGCCGGCGGCAGCCCGAGCGGCTGGCCGAAGATCGGCCGCAGCACGTCGGTGTTGTTGAGGAGGAAATTCTCGTCGGCGGACCACCAGTGCCGGACGTTGATCTGGCCGGAGCCGATGAACGGTTCCGAGCTCGAGATCCGGCCGAGTCCCGGGATGCTGTTCGCCGCCGCGGCGTCCCACTTGAAGATGCCGCCGTTGTTGGCCGAGTGGTAATTCACGTCGCGTTCGGCATACCGCAGGCCGCCCTGGAGCGACCTGATCAACGAATTGCTCAACCGGTACAGCACGTCGCCGCGGACCGCGTACTGCACGCTGTGGCTCCGCTGCCACTGGTCGAACAACTGGGTGAGGAAGAAGTTGTTGACGTTCGTATAGTCGATGCCGCTCGTCGTGACCGAAGACGCATTGTTGTCGTTGTAGGTGATCGAGAAGCTCGGCGTCACCGTGCCGGTGTCGAGAATCACGCTGCGGGGCCGAAACGTGCTCACGTTGTAGCTCACTTCGCCCGAGACCTTGACGGTGCCGTTGTCCCATTTGCCGCCGAAGGCGCCCTGATAGGTATCGGTCTTGTCGTGGTAGGACTGCTTGCTGGTCAGGGTATTCGTGTTGTGCGCCGTCAGGCTCTTCACGAATCGCGCCGGGGTGCCCGCCGCGTCGTACTTTTCCGGCACGTTGTACCCGTCATAGCCGGCGGGATACAGCGTCACGTTGTTGATGTAGAATCCCGCGTTGGCCCAGCTCGGAATCCCGATGAAGAAGTCGGTGATGTGCTGGTTGTCGTAGCGGGTGTACAGGTTGTCCCAATAGAACTCGGTCTCGCTGTTCGGCTTCCATTGGAGCATGGCCGAGACACCGGTCCGTTTCCGGTCGCCGGGCGAAAGCTGGATGCCAAAGTTGTCCGCATAATATCCGCGGACGCCCGACGGATCGGTGGCGAGATCGAACTGTTCGCCGTTTGCGCCAAAATGAACGTAGTTGTCGACGACCTGGTCCTCATACTGCACGCGGGCGTACGAGACATCGATCAGCGCACCGAACTCGCCGCCGTTGGCGAGCTTCCAGCGGTTGCTCACCAGACCGCTCAGGTTGTAGCTGTCCTTCTTCGCCTGCGTCGCGTAGATGCCGCGGCCGGTGGCGCTCACCGCGAGGCCGGGAAAATCAAACGGCCGGTGCAGCCGGACGTCGATCAACCCGGCGACGCCGCCCTCGACCTTGTCCGGTCCGATCGACTTGTACACATCGACGCCCGCGACCAGTTCGGCGGGGATGTCCTGCAGGGCGACTCCGCGGCTCGTCCCCGTGAACACCTCATAGCCGTTCACGGTGGTCTCGATGTTGGGCAACCCGCGAATCACGACGGTGTTGGCCTCACCCGCGGCCCGGGACACCTGGATGCCGGCGACGTGCTGCAGGGCGTCCGCCACGGTATTGTCGGGGAACTTGCCGATGTCCTCGGCGACGATGGAATCAACCAGCTCGGGAGCGTTCTGCTTCAGCTCCTGCGCGGAGATCAAACTGGCCCGGACACCGGTCACCGTGTACTGGTCGAGGACGACGGTGTCGTCGGATTTCGGCTGCGCCGCGACCGCGGCCGTCGTGGCGGGCGTGGTCTGAGCGAGCAGCGGGGCGGCGCCCAGCAGGACGGCAGACAGCACGGCAAATGAGACCGGGATCGCTCGCCGGCAGCCGAAGGCAAACCGGCGCGTGGAACAAGAGGTAGCGTTCATGGTGGGGTTCAGTTCAAGTACGGTTCGAGGCGGTGCGTAAGCACACGCGTCATCTACAACATGCGCCAAATGGACGGAAATCCCGACATCCAAGGGTGTGGTTTCTTTGGGGCGGGCGACGCGACCCAACGCGGCGCATCATACGATGTAGGCGCGGTGACCTCACCGCGCGAGGTGCCATAAAATGCCGCGCGATAAGGTCACCGCGCCCACATCGACCAAGCCCGGATCAAACGCCCGCCACGACCAACGCGAGTAGCCATCACGCTCCACCCGAGGCGATTCCACAACACCTCAGTGCGAAGCCGGCTCGATCAGCGCTGCCGCCTCGCGCAGCAGCACGCGCGCGAGGGCCCAGTCGAACCAAAAGCCCTGAACCGGACTCCCGCGTGAGAGGTGGTCCTTGCACGCCGCATTGATGATCTCCCGCGCCTGTTCGAATTGCTTCCGCGCCTCGGCGGCCCGGCCAAGCTGCTGGTCCGCCATCGCGAGCACCACCTGGGCGGCCGCGTTCCGCGGAGGATTCGCCGACCCTGCGTAGCCGAGGCAGCGCTCACCCCAGTTTGCGGCCTTCGCATAATCGCCACAGCGGTACTCCCAGAGCGCCAGCGACACGGCCCGCCAGGCCGCGGTGAACGGATCGCCATTCGCCTCCGCGGCCGACAGCGAGGCCGCTGTTCCGTTCGCATACACCCGCAATGCCACCATCACCCGATCGTTGGCCGGCACCAGCAGGCAGATTTTCACGATGCGGTCACCGGCTGCGACCGGCATCGACCCGTACCGGGCGATCACGTCCTCGCGGAATTTATCGTACCCTGCCAGGTCGCCGCTTTCGACCAGCGCCGGCCCCTGCCGCAGGTAGTCGAGCGTGGACACGTCCCAACCATCGAGTTGGTCCGTGCGGAGAAGCACGTCGAAGCGTTCCGCCGCCTGTCGCCACCGGAGATTTATCGCATGCCACTCGCCAAGCGACCGGAACACCGCGGCGCCCTCCACGGTGGGCTGCGATACACTGACGCTGCCCAGCAGCGCATCCGCCTCCTGAAAACGATCCTGGCTGACCAGCAGCGCCGCCTGCGTGAGCTTCTGCCTCAGTTCGGCATCGTGACGCAGCCGGGTTTCCTGCTGCTCCGCATCGACCGCCCGCCGCCGCGCCTCGCGCTCGCGAAGAAACAGCCACGTCGATGTACCCATTCCGATAATGAGCGCCACCGCGACCGCTCCAGCCGCGGCAAACACCCCCCGATTGCGGCGCACGAGCTTCTGAAACCGGTAAAGCCGGCTCGGCGGACGTGCCATCACCGGTTCGTTGCTGAGATGGCGCTGGATGTCGACCGCGAGCCCGTTCGCCGTCTCGTAGCGGCGGCGACGATCCTTCTCCAACGCCTTCATCACGATCCAGTCGAGGTCGCCCCGATACACCGCCATGAGGCGCGGCAGATCCGAGCGCCGGGCATGGGCGACCTGCTGGGCATCGTCGGCATCGAGCAGCTTCAGGCGCGCCGACGGCGGCGGCGGGTCGCGTTCCCGCAGGATCCGCCGCATCCCGTCCAAACCGGCCGAGCCCAGCTCCTTCGGGTCGAATGGCGTCTTGCCGGCAAGCATCTCGTAAAGCAGCACGCCGAGGCTGTAGATGTCGCTCCGGGTATCGATGTCCATCCCGCCCATCTCCGCCTGTTCGGGGCTCATGTAGGCGGGCGTTCCCACCAGCTGCCCGTCGCCGGTGATCATGACGGTGTCGACGAGCCTCACCTCGGTCGCCTTCGAGATTCCAAAGTCGATGACCTTCGGCACCGGCGTGCCGTCATGCAGGGTCACCATGATGTTCGACGGCTTGATGTCACCGTGAACGATTCCCTTCTGGTGCGCGTGCTGGATCGCGTGGCAGATCTGGATGAACAGGTCGAGCCGCTGGCGCGTGTCGAGCCGGTTGCGGTCGCAGTATTCCGTGATCTTCACCCCGCGCACCAGCTCCATCACGAAATACGGGGGACCGCGGTGGGTCGCGCCGGCATCGAAGACGTGCGCGATGTTCGGGTGATCCATCATCGCCAGCGCCTGCCGCTCCGCCTCGAAGCGGGCGATGACGGCCTTCGTCTCCATGCCCAGCTTGATGATCTTCAGGGCCACGCGCCGCCGGACGGGTTGCTCCTGCTCCGCCTCGTAAACGACGCCGCACCCGCCCTCGCCGATCTTCCGCAACAGCATGTAACGACCGATCCGCGTGCCGATCGGCTCGTCGGCCGGCAGGTTGGCGTTCAGCGCCTCGGCCAGACCCACGGTGCCGCGCGACTGGTGGATCGCGGCGATGCCCTCGTCGACCGCCGTGCGCGTCGCCGCGAAGAAGTCATCGGCCTGTTCCGCGGCGCGGAGCAGCGCCTCGATCCGCGCGCGCAGGGCCGCGTCGCCAGCGCAGGCCCCGTCCAGGAAGATCCGGCGCTCCGGGCCGTCGGCCAGCGACCGGGCGGCCTCAAAAATTTCGGCGGGGTCGCGAAGAGCCTTTTTCATGGGGGCCTGGAAAGGAGGGCGGACGACCGGCGGCCGCCGGTCACACCCGACAAACCCTCATGCGCGCTTCGCCGCCAAAAGCCGACAGACGATCCTCCGGCTTTTCCCGGATCATATCTGTGCGCACACGCTCTCGAACAACCACGCCTTCGCGTACGCCCAGTGCCGTTCGACGGTGCGCTCGGTGACGCCCAGCATCTCTGCCACATCCTGGTTCGTGCGGCCGCCGAAGAACTTCAGCAGGACGACCTTCGCCTTCTCGGGATCCTCGAGTTGCAGCCGCTCCAGCGCCTCGTCGATCAGCAGGAGCTTTTCGTCGGGCGTGGTTTCCGCGAGTTCCATGTCGTCGATGTCCAGGCGCTGCTGGTCGCCGCCGCGCTTGAGGCGGGATTTTCGGCGGGCGTTCTCGATCAGGATGCGGCGCATCGCTTCCGCGGCAGCGCCGAAGAAATGGGCCCGATTTTGCCAGACCTGCGCGTCGTCCTTGGTCAGCCGGAGCCACGCCTCGTGGACGAGCGCCGTCGGTTGCAGCGTCTGGCCGGCGGGTTCATGGGACATGCGGACGGCGGCATGCCGCCGGAGCTCATCGTAGACCAGCGGCAGCAAGTCCGCGGATGGGCGCTCCCCGCGCCCGCATTCCTGCAGTAGTTGCGTGAGTTCAGACATCGTTCTTGCGGCCCGTTGCCTGGAGGACCCGCGCTCGCGCCCGCCACGATTGTCCCGCCATCGCGCGCGCGACGAACATAAGGGGCAGAAAGCCGGCAGGATGCAGATGCACCATCAAACGGAGGGATTGGGGCTTCACCGGCATCGCCGGAGATTGGGTAGGTAAGACGAGCTGTACGCCCACCCCGCACCCTGCGCAAGACCACAGCGCTTGACCGTCACGTGCTTCAGGAAAAACCCGATGTCCTCATCGGGAAAAACGCGATCTCTGTCGTGAAGCGAAATTCATCCGTTGTGGGCGCAGTGCCTCACCGCGCGGGATGATGCGGACGTCGCGCCTCGCGGGGTGAGGTCACCCCGCCGACAAGAATCCATCGCTCTCAACTCTGAGCTTCGGTTGCGGGAGACCGCTCCAGGTTCATTCGCGGTTCGCCGGCCGTGAGCTTCCGATTCAGCTCTCGTCCGATCGCGACTCGGGCAACGCCGCCGGGGCGTGCCGTTGCGCAAAATGCTGAAACGCCGCCATCGGTTCCGGAACGCCTCCCGCCGGCAATGCCCAACGGAAAAGCCGGCGGATCCGCAAGCCGCGGATCGGACGCAGCATGACGAGCTGTCCCAGCAGCAACTCCTGCCCGATCGCACACCGCGGCAGAAACGCCACCCCGATTCCCGCCAGCGCCGCGGATTTCAACGCCAGCGTGCTGCCGAGCACGGTGTCGAAACGCAGCGCGCGCATGGGCACCCCGGCGGAGACCAGCGCCGTTTCGACGATCCGCCGGGTCCCGGAACCGGGTTCGCGCCACAGCAATGGCAGCGCGGCAACGTCGCGCGCGTTCTTCACCTTCGCAATGGCGTGGGCGAGTTCGGATGGCACGCGATCCGGCGCAAAAACCGGCACGATGATATCCTCGCGAAACGGCCGGAGACTCACCCCCGGCGCGCGCCCCAACCCTTCCACCATGCCGAGCGGAACAACGCCCTCACGGACCGCCGTGAGCACGTCTTCCGTGTTTCCGACGCGAAGCTCGATCCCGGACACCTCATGGCGCCGCGCAAATTCAGCCAGCAGCGGAGGCAGCAGGAATGACGCCGGCGTGGTGCTCGCGGCCAGCACCAGGCGTCCCGCGCGCTTCGGTCCGCCCTCCCCGATCTGCGCCGCCTCCTCCAGCAGGTTGTGCACTCTCCGCGCATACGCCACGAGTTGGCGCCCCGCGTCGGTCAGGGTCATGCCGCGGGGCGTTCGCAGGAACAACGCCACGCCCAGCGTGGACTCGAGCTGGCGAATGCGCTCCGACACGGCGGGCTGCGAACGCCCGACCGCGCGGGCAGCCGCGAGAACGCCGCCGTGATCGGCCACGGCGAGAAAAATTTCGAGCGAATCCGCGTCGAGGCGGGACAGGGAGGTCGAACGGGAGTGCGACATGAGGTATCGGCTGCGCCGATGGCAGATCGGGTCTTACCATTACCCGGGGCGGAGGCAATTCGCGTAAGCTCGCCGAATGGAAAAAAACGTGTTGGTCGAATCGACACCGGGTTCGTCGCTGCGCGGCTGGGTCGTACCCCTGGCCGCGGTGGCGTGCCTCTGGCCACGCGTACCGGCCGTGGCCGCACTGCTCGGCGGCGCCGCGCTCGGCCTCGCCGGCCTCAACACCCGGCCGCGCCTGACGGCGCGCACCGCGCATCTCCTGCTCCAGATCTCGGTCGTCGCGCTGGGCGCGAGCCTGCCCCTGGCCCAGATCGCCCGCGCCGGACTCGACGGCCTGGGCGTGACGCTCTTCAGCATCGTCGCCACCCTGCTGCTCGGCCGCTGGCTGGGACGGATGATGGGCGTCCCCGACGACACGACGCTGCTCGTCAGCGGCGGCACCGCCATCTGCGGCGGCAGCGCCATTGCGGCCCTCGCGGGCGCGTTGCGCCCGCGGACGCACGACGTGACGATTGCCCTCGCGACGGTGTTCCTCCTCAACGGCGTCGCCCTGATCGTGTTTCCGCCGATCGGACACGCCCTCGGCCTGACCCAGCGCCAGTTCGGCTGGTGGGCGGCGCTCGCGATTCACGACACCAGCTCGGTGGTCGGCGCCGGCCTGGCCTACGGATCGGCCGCCCTCGCGCTCGCCACGACCGTCAAGCTGGCCCGCGCCTTGTGGATCGCGCCGCTCACGCTCTTCTTCAGCGTTCGTCGTCGGGGCGAAGCCGCCCCCGCCGACGCGGGAACGACCGCCGCCCGCCGGCCGCATTTTCCGTGGTTCATCCTGGGGTTTGTCGCGGTGGCCGCGATCGTCACCACCTTTCCCGTCCTGGCCCCGGCCGCCGCGGTGGTCGGCCACGGTGCTGAACGCATGATGGTCGTCACGCTCTTCTTCATTGGCGTCGGGTTCACGCGGGAGGCGCTGCGCGTGGTCGGCGTGCGTCCGCTGGGGCTCGGCCTGACGCTTTGGCTCATCGTGGGCTCCGTCTCGCTGCTCGCGATCAAGCTCGGCCTCGCGGGCTGAGCGTCGCGCCGGACGCCGCGATGCCATTCTGGCTCCGCGGCTTCGAAGGCCGTCGGTTTCAGGCGGGGTCAATGTGTGAGACCGCGACAGGGATTGCGAACGGCGCAATCCGCTCGCAAGCTGCGTCATGCATGTTTCCCGAGCGTTGCTTGCGATCGCCTCCGTCCTGTTCGGTCTCGCTGTTCCCGCGGTCGCCATGAGCATCGAAAATCCCCCCGGCTTCGAAATCCACCGCGGCGTGAACCTCAGCCACTGGCTGTCGCAGTGTCCGCCCGGTCTCGACCGGAACGCCTACCTGACGGCGGACGACATCGCGTTCATTCACCGCATCGGCTACGACCATGTTCGGCTGCCGATCGACGAGGTCGAGATGTGGACCGCCGACGGCAAGCGGATCGCCAGCGCGTTTCAGCACCTGACGAACGCGCTCGATTGGTGTCGTCGCAACGACCTCCGCGTGATCGTCGACCTGCACACCGTGCGCTCGCATGACTTCAACGCCGAGGACGGCAAGAATACGCTTTGGACCCATCCCGCCGCGCAGGCAAAATTCCTCAAGTTATGGGAGGACCTGTCATCGGTGTTGAAACCGTACCCCGACGCCTGGGTCGCCTACGAAATCATGAACGAACCGGTCGCGGACAACCCCGAGGACTGGAACAAATTGGTGGCGCGCGCCGTGGCGGACATCCGTTCGCGCGAGCCGAACCGCGTGCTCGTGATCGGCTCGAACCGCTGGCAGGGCGCCGCGACGTTTCCGCAGCTCAAGGTGCCGGCTGGCGACCCGAACATCATCCTGAGCGTTCACGACTACGAACCCTTTGCCTTCACCCACCACAC
>DASZYH010000265.1:0-3755 GCA_035545515.1 Opitutaceae bacterium | reverse complement strand
GATCGCTGAGGGTCAGCTACGGCCCGGTGATCCATTGCCGCCGAGCCGCGAGCTCGCGCGGCAGCTCACCGTCTCACGAACCACGGTGACCGGCGTCTACGACCGACTCGCCGGGGAGGGATTCGTGACGTCGCGCGTCGGCGCGGGCACGATCGTCAGCGAGCATCTGGCGCCGAAGCGAAGCCGGCTGAAGAGCAGGGACGTCGGCAATTCGTTGCGCCCGCGGCCGGTTTGGGACGCAATCCGGCTCCCCACCGTGTTCGCGCAACCGGCGGCCTTCGACTTCCGGACCGGCTTGCCCGATGCAGCCCTGTTTCCGCACGACGCGTGGCGTCGCTTGACGGCGCGCCAGTTGCGCGCGGAGGCGGACGGCCGGATCGTGTACGACACGCCCGCCGGCAGCGAACGGCTTCGGGAAGCCATCGCGCGCCACATCGGTGTCTCACGCGGCGTCGCGGCGTCGGCCGATGACGTCGTCGTGACGAACGGGACGCAGCAGGCGCTGGACATCGTCGCTCGGGTGTTGCTCTCGCCGGGCGACCACATTGCCCGAGAGGATCCGGGTTATGCGCCCGCGCGATGGGCATTCGTGGCGCTCGGCCTGCAGGTTCGCGGCGTGCCGGTGGACCGTGACGGACTCATCGTCGATGCCATTCCGCGACAGGTGCGCGCAGTCTACGTAACGCCGTCCCACCAGTATCCGCTCGGCGTGCCGATGTCGTTGCCGCGTCGATTGGCCCTTTTGGCCTGGGCGGACCGCCACGGCGCCGCGATCATCGAGGACGATTACGACAGCGAGTTCCGCTTCGGTGGGCGTCCGATCGAGCCGCTGCGCATGCTCGATAAGACCGGACGGGTCATCTACATCGGATCGTTCTCGAAGACTCTGCTGCCCACGCTGCGTCTGGGATTCATCGTCGTCCCGCCATCGCTCCGCGAAGGCGTTCACAAGGCGAAGCTGGTGGCCGACTGGCATACACCGACCACGACGCAGGCCGTGCTGGCGCAGTTCATCGACAATGGCGGCTTCGCCCGTCACATCCGCAAGGTGCGCGACGTCTATCGGACGCGCCATCGGATGATCAGGGAGACGGTGGCCCGCGAGCTGGCCGACCATCTGGAGATCGTTCCTTCGGTTGCCGGCCTCCACATCGCGGCAGTCGCGCGGTCTTGCTCCGCCGACCGGATGAAGGTCGTGGCGCGCCGGGCGGCCGAAGCCGGCGTCGCGGTTCAGGAACTGTCGGGGTTCGGCGTCGACGCGCCAGGCCCGCCCGGCCTGCTGTTGGGATACGGGGCGATTCCCACCGCCCGCATCGAAGACGGTCTGCGGCGGCTGAAATCCTGTTTCTATCATTGAGGTGCGGCCGCTGCCCAACCCGAGGCGCGGGTGATGTGCCCTTGCGGAGCTCGCCGCTTGCGTGGAGCGCGGCGAATTGCGCGCGATGTGCCGTGCCTAATCTGCCGCCACCTTCGGCAGGAGGCGCTGAAAATGCCGCTGCACATAGGCATAGCATTCGCAGGCCTGCTTCTCGAGCTTGCGGCGGTTGATGACGGTCACCACCCCGCGACTCCTGCGAATCGCGCCGCCTTTCTCCAGGCGGCCCAGGACGCCGCTCACATAGGACCGGTGCACGCCCAGCATCTGCGCGATCAGTTCCTGAGTCACGTGGAGCCGGTCTCCGGTCGTCCGATCGTGGATCATCAGCAGCCATCGCGCCAGTCTCGCGTCGAAGTCATGCAGAGCATTGCAGGCGACCGATTGCAGCACCTGGGCGAGAAGGCAGTCCGAATAGCGCGCAAGAAAATCACGCAGGGTCGGAGACTGCTGCTTCGCCCGTTCCAGTGCGGTGGTCTGCAGCAGGAGGACCGGGCCGCCGATATGGATCACGCCGCGGGCGAAGGCCGGCTTGTGGCCCGAGCTCACGATCCCGCCGATCGCGCCCTCCCGTCCGACGATCATGGACTCCGCCGAGCTCCCGTCCCGGAGACCCAGAACCAGCGACGCGATCGTGTCCGGCAAGGGGAAGCAGACCGTATCCACGTCGTCGGCGACCTCAAAAAGGACGTGGCCGGTTTCGAAAGTGCGGGCCTCCAGCTTGGCGGCGAACAGCGCCAAGTCGCCGGGCTTTATCCGGGCCAGGAAATGATTCTGCTTGGCCATCTGGATTGCCTTCACGGGAGCCTCGAAATCCACCCCGGAGTGAAGGCAACAACGGCGATTTACTGGGGTTCCTCGCTCGGGTAGAGCCCGGGCAGGATGCGGTCGAAATGACTGCGGACGGTCTCGTAACACTCGCAGGCGACGCCGTGCAGAATCGCGCGATTGTGGATGTGAATCTGGCCGCGCTGATAGGAAATTGCACCGCGCCGCTGCAGGTCTGCCGCGACTCGCGTCAGGTACGTCCGGGCGACTCCGAACCTCTCCGCCAGGATTTCCTGGGTGACGAAGAGGTCCCGGCTGCGCGCCCGGTCCTGGGCCAGCAGCAGCCACCGGGCATAGCGTGCCTCCAGCGGGTGGGCCGCGTTGCAGACAACGGCTTGTAATATCTGAGCCAGGAGACAGTCGGTGTAGCGGGTGAAAACGTCGTGCACCTTGGGGTGACTTCGCTTGATCGCCTCCAGGCGCCCGACGGGAATCCGCGCGGCGCGACCGGCCAGTTGCACCATCGTCCGGGGGAAGGCCGGAACCGGCACGCTCACGATCGCGCCAAACGCGCCTTCGCGGCCGATGGTTGCGGCTTCGAGCGCGCGGCCGTCCTTGAGGAGGAGGTTGAGGCCGATCACCGCGCCGTCCAGGGGAAGGAAGGCATGGGTGATGTCGTCGCCGGGTTCATAGAGGGTTTCGCCGGCCTTCAGCTCGACCAGGTCCAGCCAGGACAGGGCCGCTTCGAACGCCGCCGCAGGCAGGAGTTTCAGAATCTGATTGCCACGCCGGAGCTGAATTCCGGCCGGATGTTTGGAATCCCCCGCGGCACGCGTCCGTTGTCGAGCCAAGTCTCGCTTCCCGCGCTCCAGGACCTGGTCCTAAGTCCAGTTGAGAGGTGGATTTTCGGGTACCACCTGGGGAAGCGTTCCGTCTGTCTACCAGTAGACGGTCAGCCTTTCGGGAGCTCGATTTGAGCGGCCGCTTGTCCCCTGCTGCGGGAACCAATGCAATGTCTACTAATTGACATAAGCGTGTATTTCGGGGGAGGCCATGACGAGGGGGCCAGCGCCGAGGATTCTGCTCGTTGAGGACGAATTGCTGGTCGCGCTGGCGATGCAGGCGCTGTTGGAAGACCTCGGCTACAAGGACATCGCGATTGCCGGCGCGCTGTTGCGGGCGTCTCAATTGCTCGCGGATGCCCAACCGGATCTGGCGATCCTCGATGTCAATATCGGCCGGGACCAGGTCTTCCCGTTCGCCGCGGAGCTCAGGTCGCGCCGCGTGCCGTTCTTTTTCTGCACGGCCGAGAGGCGCGAGACCTTCCCGGTCGAATGGCAAGGCTATCATGTGATCGCCAAGCCGGTGGACGAGGGCAGGTTGCGATCGGCGCTGCAAGCGCTCGGGCAACCTCTCCACCGCAGCGGCGACGAGGTGCCGAGCGCCTAGTTTGCCGGCGCGCCCGGGGCGACCGGCAAACCAGGCCGAGCGGCCGGCGTTACATGGCGCGGACTTTGTCCAGGAACTCGTCCACCCGCCGCTCCAGCCCGTTCGCCTGCTGCGAGAGCGACTGTGCGACGTTGAGCACGGTCGAGGAAGACTGACCCGTGTC
>DASZYH010000264.1:0-1525 GCA_035545515.1 Opitutaceae bacterium | reverse complement strand
GGTCCCGTCACTGACCAGCTCGAGCATGAGGTCACCGAGGGCGTCCGTCTCGTCCTGGTTGAGTCCCGAACCGACCTCGTCCAGGAGCAGGACTCGCGGCCGGGTGGCAAGCGCCCGGCCGAGCTCGACCAGCCGTGAGATGCCGGTGGGCAACGCGTCGACCCGCGCGTTGGCGACCCGGCGCAGGCCGACCCGGTCGATCACCTCGGCTGCAAGCCTCACCGGCGGCGTCGAGTCGCCGGACCACGACCGGCGGAACTCCGCGGCCGCGAGCACGTTCTCATAGACGCTGAGCGAGCCGAACACCTCGAGCCGCTGGAAGGTCCGGGCGAGCCCGAGCCGGGCTCGCCGGTGCGGCGCGAGGTCGCTCACCTCTTTGCCGTCGATGAACACCCGGCCCTGCGTTGGGGCCTGCAGGCCGGTGATCACGTTGAAGGTCGTCGTCTTGCCGGCTCCGTTCGGCCCGATCAGGCCGGTGACCTGTCCGGGCAACACGGACAGCGAGACGTCCGACACCGCGTTGATCCCGCCGAACCGCACCGAGACGTCGGCGACCTCCAGAACCGGCCGCTGCCCGGCCTTCGCGGGGACCCGCGCGCTACTGGCCGGCATGCGCGAGCTCCTGCTCTTCGGCGAAGAACACCGACCCGACCGTGCCTTCGTCGTCCGGCGACATCAGCTCGTCCGGGAGTTCCGCCGGGCGCGGGCGGACCCGCTCGATGAGCTTGGCGATCCGGCCGCCGAACCCGTTCGGGGCCCGGCCGACGCTGAGCGCGGCGAGACCGGTGAGCGTGAACTGGAGCTGTCCGACCCACGTCGGCAGATGCGGCTGCGAGACCTGGAACACGGTGAGCGTCGAGGCCCCGAGCAGCGCGCCGGTCGCGGTGTTGATGCCGCCCACGCGGGCCAGCAGGAGCGCGACCAGGCACCCGAGGGCGGTGAAGTCGTTGGCCGACACCGACCCCGGTACGCCGCCGAAGAGAGCGCCCGCGAGGCCGGCCAGCGCGGCCGCGATCGTGAAGGTGATCAGCTTCGTCCCGTTGACGTTGACGCCGAGCGTCGCGCACGCGGCGGGGGAGTCGTTGGTCGCGACCAGTCGCCGGCCGAACGAGCCGCGACGCAGCGCGAGAACGCCGATCGCCACCAGGACGAACGCAACCGCGCACAGGGTGAAGTACGCCCGGTCGGACTGCGTGGGTACGCCGGGGATGTGTACCCGGGCCACCGAGAGGTTGCCTCCGGTGCCGAGGATCTGGGTGAAGACCGCGAGCTCCATGACGGCCGCGAACGAGAAGGTGGCAAGAGCCATGTACAGGCCGCGCAGCCGGAGTGTCGGCAGTGCGACCAACGCACCGACGCCGCCCGCGAGCCCGATCGCGGCAAGGATCCCGAGCAGGGAGCCGCCGCTGCCACCGGCGTGTGCCATCGCGAAGGCGCCGAGCCCGAGGAAGGACAGGACGCACAGCGAGACCATTCCGCCGTACCCGGTGACCAGCACCAGCGACAGCAGCTCGATGCCGGTGGC
>DASZYH010000263.1:0-4923 GCA_035545515.1 Opitutaceae bacterium | reverse complement strand
GGCTACAAGGGACCGCTGTGAACAAGTCCGGTTATCCCATACGGTGAGTCCCTTCACCGCCATTGATCGCCAGCCAGAGCCGGAGCGTGAGCGAGCGTAGATCGGTCATGGCTGCGTCCGGTCTCCCTGTCCGATCCGAAGCCAAAGCGCCATCGAGCACGAGAGCGACCGATCGACGGCCCGCCCGCGTTCCCCTCACGTCACCCACCTGGGCTACTGTTCGACCGACTTCCCGCCCGCGGGGATTTGTCTTTTCCGGCCGGATGACCACCGTCACCGCACCCCGCTGTGAATACCCCCGCCGATCGCCTCACGCGCCGCCATTTCGTGGGCCAGCTTTCGCTTGGTGCCGCCGCTCTCCTGCTCGCCTCCCGTACCCGCGCCGCCGATACGCCACCGTCCCGCAAGCTCGGCGTCGTGCTGGTCGGGCTCGGCAACTATGCCACCACCGAGCTCGCTCCCGCGCTCCAGCTCACGCGCCGCTGTCGCCTCGTCGGCGTCGTGACCGGCGAGCCGGCGACGAAGGGCCGCGACTGGGCGCGGCGGTACGGATTTCCCGAGAAGAACATCTACACCTACGACACGATGCACCGGATGGCGGACAATCCGGCGATCGACATCGTGTACGTCGTGACGCCCAACGCCCTGCACGCCCGCGACACGATTGCCGCCGCGAAAGCCGGGAAGCATGTCATTTCCGAGAAACCGATGGCGGTGAATGTCGCCGAGTGCGACGCGATGATCGCGGCGTGCCGTTCGGCCGGTGTGAAGCTGTCGATCGGCTACCGGCTGCATTTCGACCCATATCACCAGGAACTGATGCGGCTGGCCAGGGACCCGACCTTCGGTCCGTTCACGAAAATCAACGGCGGGTTCGCGTTCGTCATGGGACACAAGGTCTGGCGCGCCGAGCGGAAGCTCGCCGGCGGCGGTCCGCTGATGGACCTCGGCATCTACGTGATCCAGAATGCCTGCATGGCGGTCGGCGGACCGACCTCACCGGGTGGCCCGTATGTCGCCCCGGTCGCCGTCACCGCCAGGGAAGGTCCGAAGACGAAGCCGGAGATGTTCGCGGACGTGGAGCAGTCGATCCAATGGACGCTCGAGTTCGCCGACGGCGCGCCGGCCACCGGCCGGACCAGCTACGCCGATTCCTACAACGAATTCCACGACGACGCGGCCCACGGCTGGTTCGAGGCGAAGAATGCGTTTTCGTACAACGGCATTCGCGCGCGGACGAGCCGCGGCCCGCTGCACTTCGATCCGCCGGTGAACCAGCAGGCGCGGCAGATGGACGATTTCGCCGAGTGCGTGCTCGCGAATCGCGAGTCACGCGTCTCCGGCGAAATGGGCCGCCGTGATCTCGCGATCATCGAGGCGATCTACGCCTCCGCCGCCGCCGGCGGCCGCCGCACCCCCGTGCGCGTCTAGCGCGCCCGCGTCAGAGCAGCGATTCCCTCTGCCGGCACGGTGCCGGCATCCCGACCGGACATCGCCGGCCAGCGACTGGCCATTCCAGATCGCCCGCAGCCACCCGCGAAAACCGGCGTGGTGTCGGCTGAAAGCATCTCGCCCCGCGATTCGCGACGAACACAGGTACTCTCTGGCGCCGCCCGTTTGTCACGTATTACGTGACAAATCCGAGGTAAGCCCCCTGGGAGTTTGTCACGTATTACGTGACAATATGACGGGGCGGCAATTGTCGCGGCGGCACGCATCAAGCGACCGCACGGCCGGGCTCCCTGCGTGTCTATGGCGCGTCATGAACGCATCTCCATCCCGACATCTCCGTTGGTCCGCCGCGTTGGCCGGTTTCGTTTTTGGGGCTGCCGTCTTGGCGGCGCAGCCGTCGACGGTCGATTCCTCCGCCGCCGCGGCGATGGCTCCGGCGGTCGTCGACAAACCGCTGCCGCCCGCGACAAACGACGTGCCGCGCGCGCAGCCGTCGCCCGGGGAAGTGTGGGTGGCCGGACACTGGCATTGGGGAGCCGGCTCGTACGTGTGGATCGCCGGCCGGTGGGGAACGCCGCCGACCGCGGATGCCGTCTGGGTTTCGCCGGAATGGCAGCCGCAGGGGAATGGGTACGTGCTGCAGGAAGGCTACTGGCGGTCGAATACCGACGCGACGGCCGCCGCGGCGGACTCGACGACAAACGAGAGTGCGACGGCGCAGCCTCCGCTTCCGCCCACGGCTCCCATGCAGCCTTCCGTCAGCGTCGCTCAGCCCCCGCCACCGCCGCCCGTCGGGTCCGTCGCGCCTGCGCCGGCGGGACAGGTGATCGTGGTTAACGCGCTGCCCCCGCCGCCGCCGCACGAGGTGGTCTACGGTCGGCGCTCGTGGCACGATGTCTGGGTGCCGGGTTTCTGGCTTTGGCGCGGCGGGCGTTACGTGTGGATGCCGGGCCATTGGGCCCGCCCGCCGCGCGGACGTCATGAGTGGATCGCACCCCGCTGGGAACGGCGCGGTGGCGCCTATGTTTACATCGAGGGGCACTGGCACTGATTTGTCGCCGGCCGCGGAATTCGGACAGGGGAGGGCGGGGTAAAACCGTGCCGCGAGGAAAGCGTGGCGACGCGCGGTGAGGTCACCGCGCCCACATCAAACCGGTGATGCGCGCAAATTATTGCGCTATTGGTAGGGCGGCCACTCCGCTGGCCGCCGAGGCGCGGAAGGGACCGTTTTCGACCCGAACGCTTCCGCCTTCGCGCGAGGCTACGGCGGACAGGCTCCGCGCTCTACCACGATTCATCCTCCCGGTAGGGCGCGAAGTCCGTTCCGCGCCAGGGCTGGCTGGGAGCGGAGTCCCTACCACCTCAGGCATCGCGCCGGAGATCGGCCGCCGCTTTGTTTCAACCGGGCTAGAACAAGCCCTTCGCCACGACGCCGACGGCCGTGATGGGGCCGGTGTCGTCGAGTCCATCGAGCGCGCGGTCGGCTTTCTTCATGATCGCTTGTGCGTCGCGCAACGTGCTGTCGTCGTTGATCAGCTTGCCGAGCGTGCCCTGGCCGCTGGCGAGTTTGTCGGACACGAGACGCAGATTCGCGATCGTCGCCTTCAGGTCGTCGCCGGCCTTCTGGTCGAACACCAGCGTTCCCGCCACGCCCTTGCCGGACTTCACCTGGTCGATGATGCCCTGGGCGCCGGCCATGAAGTTCTTCGCCTCGCCGGCCGCGCTGCGGATGTCCGTGATGCTGGCGAGCAGTTGGTCGTGGAGGTCGTCACTGTTGATCAGCTTGCCGAGCGTGCCCTGGCCCTGGTCGATCTTGGCGGAGACGTCCTTCAGGTTGGCGATCGTCGCTCGGACGTCCTGGCGGTTTTCGGTCACGAGCGAGTTCAGATTCTTGAGCAGCCCGGGATGCTGCGGGTCGCCGTTGAGCGATTCGGTCAGCGAGCCCAGCGCGCCGTTGAGCTTCTCGCCCAGATTGCCGAGGTCGGCCATGATCGTGTTGAAGTCCGGCGTCGCGCGCGTGTGGATTTCCGCGCCGGGCGGCAGATCGGTGGCGCCGGCGCTGCCAAGGTCGATCGTGATGTAGTTCGTGCCGATCAGGCCCGACATCGCGATCATCGCGGTCGCGTCGCTCTTGATGTGAACGTTCGGCTGGATGTTGAGGACCGCCTCCGCACGACGGCCGGCGAGGCGCGTGCGGGCGACCTCGCCGATCTTCACGCCGGCCATCCGCACCTCATCACCGGTCTTCAGTTCCTTGAGCGTGTCGAAGCCGGCGATGATGTTATAGCCTTTCTCCTGGAATACCTTGCCCCCGCTGAGCGTCTCGAAGGTGACCCAGACGAGCGCGAGTCCGAGGAGGAAGAAGAGCCCGACGCGGGCGGTTTGTTGCGAGTTATTCATGGCGTGATGGGACCTCCGCGGGCGACGCGGAGGGTGGTTGGTGGTTAGTCGTTGGAAATTGGTCCTCGAGGATCAGCAGGTTTCGTCCGGCATCGTCGTTCGGTCCCGGTCATCACGGCGCGGCGCCGGGCGCTTCCGGCCCCTCGTCGACGGCCTCGAGTTGCTTGAAGCGCGGGTTCTTCAGGTCGATCACCGGATTCAGGAAATCCGCGACGCGCGGATCCTTCGGGGTGCGGAGCTCCTCCGGCCGTCCGAGGAACAGCAGTCGGCCGCCCATCAGGATGCCGACGCGGTCCGCGATGTTCATCGCCAGGTCCCGGTCGTGCGAAACGACGATCGTCGTCACATGATACTGGTCCTTCAGCGTCGCGATGATCTCGCTGATGGTCGCGCTCATCACCGGGTCGAGCTCGCTCGTCGGCTCGTCGTAGAGCATGAGCTGCGGCTCCATCACCAGCGCCCGGGCGATCGCCACGCGCTTCTTCATGCCGCCGGAGAGTTCGGACGGGAATTTCCGGGCGGCGTTTTCGAGCGAGAGGATCTGAAGCGCGCGCATCACCTTGTCGTGAATGCCGGCTTCGTTGGCCAGGCGGTGCTCGCGCGGGTAGAGGGCGAGGTTGTCGTAAACCGACAGCGAGTTGAACAGCGCTCCGGCCTGGAAAACCAGCGCCATGCGGACATGCTCGCGCGTTTCCTCCGCGGAGGCGTCACGGGTGTCGATCGTCACGCGGCCGGACGTCGGCAACTCGAGGCCGACGATGTGCTTCAGGAGCACGCTCTTGCCCGAGCCGCTCGGGCCCATGAGGACGAAGATTTCGCCCGGGGAAACGCTGAACGTGACATTCTTCAGCACGACGAGGCTGCCGAAGTTCTTGCACAGGTTCTCCACCGAGACGCTCACGGCGGGCGTCTCGTCGTGGGTGAAGGGATTGCGCGTGGCGCTGGGCGAGGTTTCCGGCATGGCGGGATGAGGTTAGCGCGAGCTTTGGAGTGCCATCAGCGCGTCGGAGACGAAGTAGTCCAAAACGAGAATCAGGATGAGCGAAGTGACAACTGCGCGGGTGACGGAGG
>DASZYH010000262.1:0-13554 GCA_035545515.1 Opitutaceae bacterium | reverse complement strand
ATCGACTGGCAGAGTACCAACCCCGGCCGTTCCCGCGACGGCTGCGCTGTCTGGGGCTAACGCTGGTTCAAAGAAACAATCTTCCCGTCGTGCGTGACCCCAACAACCCGACCATCGCGCAAGGCCGCCGCCTTTAACTCACGAAGTGCCAGCCGTTCGACCGGCTTGTAATCGGCACCACTGAGAACCAGAGCCCGGCGCGGCATTCCCTTGGCAGGATCGTAAACAACGTATTCTACGAGCACCAACTCACCTTGCTTCTCGATCACCGGCATGTAGCCCTTCGACTCCGAATAAACCGTCCGAGCAGCATCGGACGGACCGATGTGCAAGACAGAAAAACTTGCCCCTCCAAGAGAATCCGACGGTCGCCAGGTGGCAACGAGTAGCTCGCTTTCGGAAATCTCGGCAACTGAAGAGATCTTGCCGGCGACTTTCGCAATGCGAGCTGCTCCAGCGCTGGTGCATCTCCACAAGATAGAGTCTTCCCCTTCTACCGTGTAAGCGTACAGAGCACGAGCACTGTGGCTTTGAACAGGCTGAAATCCTGCTGGCACTTGCAATGGTACAACCGTCTGCGAGCTCAAGTCGATCAACCGAAGAGAGTTAGTCCCTGCAACCAGGACTTCGTTGCTTGCGAGTGAAACACCGCTGATCGAGGAGCCAGGCCGACTACCAACCACCTCAATGCTGCGCCCTGCCTCCGCGACTCGGCGCAACACGAGCTTCTCGTTATCCCGCCCTGCATTCGCCACGGTTGCTACGATAGCAGTCTGGTCCGAGCCAGTGATCCAGGAGAAGATCTCGTTGGCGAAGACGACGTCTTCGGTGTGTGCTCCGTAATAGCGAAGCAGACAGTCGTACGAAACGTGCTTCCCATCGTCACGGATGACAGATCCGGTGCCGACCAAGATTCCACCTAAGTTAACCAGTTGCGTCATCGACGATGTCGGCTCCGCTGCCGCGGACGTGCAGCACACGACCGCAACCGCAGCAATTCTGAAAGTACGTGAAGAGATCATAGCTAAAACCGTGGCTGCATTGGTGTGTTCCGAATCATTTGATCCACGTATGCGTCGGACGTCGGTCCAGCAATATCGCCGCTTTGGCCGATTTGTTCCAGGGTCTTTCGGCGCGCATCGAAGAACCCTGGAACAGCGCCAGTGAACGCCGCAAGAGCGAGGTCGAAAAAGAGCTGCCCAGCCGCGCCGACCGGAACCTCTTCATCAAACTCGCTCCCGAGCAGCGCCAGGACTACGCGGCGCACGAGCAGATCGTGGCCAAGCTCGTGTCCTTGGCGAAACGCCGCCCGCTGTCGCCCCAGCAACAGCAAAAACTCCTCCGGGAGCTGGGCATCATGCGGATGCGCTGCGACACGCCCTATATCCTCGATCGCGACAACCGCACGTGCCCCAAACTCGAGGAACTCGACCGCATCTTCGACGAGGTGCTCGCGGCACCCGATGTGAAGGTGATCGTGTTTTCCGAATGGGAGCGGATGCTCGAGCTCGTCCGGGACCTTTGCCGCAAGCATGGTGTCGGCTTTGCGTGGCACACGGGATCGGTTCCGCAGCAAAAACGGCGCGCCGAGATCCGGCTTTTCAAGGACGATCCGAATTGCCGCATCTTCCTCAGCACCGACTCCGGCGGCGTGGGCCTCAATCTCCAGAACGCCAGCGTCGTGATCAACTGCGACCTGCCTTGGAATCCCGCCAAACTCGAGCAGCGCATCGCGCGCGCCTGGCGAAAGCACCAGAAGAACGCCGTCACGGTGCTGAATCTCATCGCCGAAGACACGATTGAGCAACGGATGCTCGGAACGCTCGATGCGAAGCGCTCCCTCGCGGACGGCGTGCTCGACCTGAGGGGAGATCTCGCCGAAGTGCCGCTGCGGCCGGGCGGGCAGAGTTTTCTCCAGCGCCTCGAACAGACGCTTTCCACTCAGGCGGCGGCGACAGCGCCGGTCGCACTGGTGCGCCGGAGCCCACCGATCCCATTGAAGCATTTTCGCACCGGGCCGTGGCGCTGCTCGGCAGCCGCCTCGTCACGTGCGAGGAGCGATACCCGGATTCGGCCGGCGTGGAGGGCGCGACGCCGTCCGTCGTCGTCGTCGTCGTCGACCGCGATGCCGAGGCTTGGCGGCCACGGTTGGCGGAAGCGTTTCCGAGCGGGGAGGCGAATTCCGGGGCTTCGGCGATCCGCCTCGAAGTCATCGACCGGGCCACGGCCGAGACGATCGAACGATTGGAGGCAGCGGGCCTGATTCAATCCTGCGTCCGTGGCACCCGTCGTCTGCCCTCCATGGACACCCGTGCGGCCGTTCAGCTGACGGATGAGGAAAAGGCGCGCGCGGCCGAGTGGAGACGTCAGGCGGCGAAGAGATTGAAGCTCACCCAGTTCCTGTTGGCGGAGGAAATGGCCGGCGAAGCCGCTGACGCACTGCGCGAATCGGTACGCCTGCTGGGGTGTGCGTTCGCGGTCGAAGAGCATGCGGCGGCCTTGCCGCAAACTCCGGCCGCCGCCCTCGCGGCGCCGCTCGGTTTCCGTTGGGGGAAAGCAGCCGCGCTGCTTCAGCCGTTCGTCAGCGGAGTCGAATCCGCGCTCGGCCCGCCGATCGACACCATGACCCGCGCGTTGGAATCGGCGGTGCCGGGGAGAGCGGGCTGAACCTCGCCGGCTATTTTTCGGCCACGCCGACGAGGCACTCGCCGGGCGCCTCGAACCCGGCGGGCGATTCAAACCGACGCATCGCCGCCGCCACCTCCTGCCACACGGACTCGCGCGCTTCCGCGCTCAGGTGCGCCATCATGGCTTTGAAGCCGCCGAACGCTTCGCGGGCGACGCGCACGTAATCGGCCGCATTGACCGCCCCGTGGGGCACGGGGACGGCGCGCACCGCGGGATCGGCAAAGCCGGCTTCACGGATGAGACCTTCGAGCACTCCGGCGCCGCCCAGGCTGAACGGTCCGGGCTGGCCCGGCGCGGGGGCGGGAAGCTGCGCCCGCTGGCGGATGATCGCGGCCGGGACGGCACCCCACGCGTTGCGATCCGGGGTGGAGAACACCGCCACGGCGACCCGGCCGCCCGGCTTC
Organism: Opitutaceae bacterium; assembly: GCA_035545515.1. GTDB lineage: Bacteria > Verrucomicrobiota > Verrucomicrobiia > Opitutales > Opitutaceae > ER46. The sequence goes on along the minus strand of DASZYH010000262.1, from coordinate 10,462 downwards.
AGGACCCGCCGCCATTCGCGCAACGCCGTCACCGGGTGCGGCAGATACATCAGGCCAAGCCGGCACAGCACCGCATCAAACGAAGCCTCCGGCAGCTCCAATTTCTCGCCGTCCATGACGCGGGTCTCGATCTGCTTGAGCCCAAGCTCCTGTGCAACCTGGCGCGCCAGTTCGATGATTCCCTCCGAGATGTCGGTTGCCAGCACGTACCCCGTCGGGCCCACGCGCACGGCCGCACTGACCGCCGGTTCGCCGGCGCCGGCGGCGATGTCCAGGACGCGCTGCCCTGGCTCGATCCGCGCCAGCTCGAGCATCTGCCGGCTCGCTTCCCCGTACCAGCGTTCCAGCGTCGGCGTCCAACGGCGCCACGCCTCGCCGTCCTGGTTCCACTGCTCGCGCTGCGCGTTCTTGTACTTGGCGGCATCGAAAGAGGAGGGTGGGTGGGTCACGTGGTTTCGCTCCGTTGCGCGAACCTGTTTGCGACGTCGTCCGACCCATTGCCAGCGCAGAGCGTCCCGGCCGGACCCCGCGTGCGGCAGCAACGCGGGCTGTTCCGACATCTCGCCCAGAAGTCTGGGATCACCGCCGCGCCTGGCGCGGTGTAACGTGGAAGCGCGCGTTACCCGGTTTGATGTAGGGCGGGGTCGCCTGACTCCGCCAGGCTGTCGCGCCGGCGCGAGGCCTTGGGGTTTTGGCTGCCCGGGGGCTGGGACTCCGCTCCCAGCCAACCAAGGCGCGGAAGGGACTCCGCGCCCTACCGCGCTCAAGCGCCGCCTCGCCCTGCCTGATCGCCGGTCGGTTCCCGCGATGAATCACCGCGCGGTCCAAGCGGGTGAACGTTTTCACCGCCGAAGACTTTGTGGTCGGACGGCGGCGTGAACATTCGGGTTCAGCGGCGCGCAGACGTTTCCCCGAACGATCCCCATCTCACCCCCTCCAACCCGCCGCTCCCGTCGCGTTCGTCCTGTCCTGAACTTCCGTGCCTTTCCGCCGGCCGTGCCCCTCCGCCGGCCCGGCCTGCTTTCGGTTTCATCGTCCCTGCTTCCTCCGTCACCTATGCACTCCTTGGTTTCAAAATTGGCGATCCTGTCGCTCGTCTTCGCGGCGCCGCTGGCCGCTGCTCCCACCCCGGCCGCCTCGTCGGAGGCTTTCCTCAACCTGCTGGGGGCGAACACGCATCTCGACGGGGTGGCCAACTGGAACACCAACGCCGCTGTCGTGGGCCAGCAGATGGCGTATCTCGGGTTGCGCCTCGAACGCGATTGGCCCGAAGGCACCACGGCGGACGGCGCCGCCTTTCATCTCGCCCAACAGCAGAATCCGCTCATGCGGTTGTGGACCTCGATCAACGAGGCGAGTCCGGATGACCAGCAGGCGGCCTTCGCAAATTGCCAGGCGATCTACAACACCTATGGCTCCGGTCTGGTCTACGCGATGGGCGGCCCCAACGAAGAGGACGACCCGTATCCCCAGGGCCTGATGGCCCGCCTGCCGCTGTCGGCACAGCTCCAGCAAAGCCTCTACGACTGGGCGAACCCCCGCGGGATCAAAGTCAGCCAGATGGAGTTTGGCGCGGGCTGGACGGACAAGAACAACTGGCAGGGCGACTACAATCCCACGAATCCGGGAATCAATTACACCACGCCGGCCAACGGCGACCAGCGTTACACCCCCGGCCAGGCCGACTTCGGTGGCTCGCATCCCTACCTCGTCGATGCCACGACCACGCCGGGCGCGCGTCTCGCGACTCTCCGCGCGCTGGCCCGGCTCACGACGCCCGGCGCGCCGGTCGCCAACACCGAGTGGGGCGCCTACACGAAGTCGGGCCTTTCGACGGCGGTCTTCGGCCAGTACATGGTGATGGGCGCGTTCGACAGCGCGGCCGCGGGTGACTCGGCCTACATCCTCTACGGCCTGCAGGATGGCGTCCAGGAGGGCACCTACGGCTTCTATACCCCGGACGGCACGGTGAATCCGGTGGGCACTTACTTTCACACCCTCACGACGATCCTCCAGTGCTCGAAAGCGGATCTCCGCTACGCGCCCGGCCAGGCCGCGACCTTCGCGCCCGGTTCGCTCAACCTCACGTCTTCCAACCCCGGCACGGTTTCACATTACCTGCTGCAGAAACCGACCGGTGAATTTGTCGTCGCGGCGTATGCGGAGCAATTGATGAACGGCGCCCAGGCCACTGCCAGCGACACGATCGATTTCGGCCAGACCTTCGCCTCGGTGACGGTGTACGACGTGGAAAGCGGCCTCACGCCCATTGCCACGCTCACCAACGTCTCATCGTACGACCTCACGCTCCAACCGAGCGACACCTATCTGCTCGTGCTGGATAACGGCACTCCGCCCGCGCCCGATTTCAGTCTCACCGTTTCACCCCAGGCTCAGACCGTCACCATCGGAAACACCACCAGCTACGCCGTGACGGTCGGCAGCTTGAACGGCTTCGCCTCGCCCGTGAGCCTCAGCGTGAGCGGGCTGCCGGCCGGTGCGACCGCCACCTTCTCGCCTGCCACGGTCGCCGGCGCCGGATCCGCCACGCTCACGGTCGCGACCGGCGCCAGTGCCACCCTGGGCACGAACGCGCTGGTTGTCTCCGGCACGAGCGGCGCGCTGACCCATGGCGCGGACGTGACCCTGGCGATCAACGCGCCCGGCGCTCCGCCCGCGCCCGGCGGCCTCACCGTCCTCGCCACGAACGGCCACGTCGCGCTGAACTGGACCGCGGTGGGTAATGCCGCGAGCTATACGGTCAAACGCGCGACGACGAGCGACGGACCGTTCGAGGTCGTCGCGAGTGGCGTGACCACCGCGACCTACATGGATAACGTCGCCGGCGACGCGGCTCATTATTTCACGGTCTCCGCGACCAACGATTCCGGCGAAAGCGCCAACGCCGCACCGGTCGCGCCGACGGTGATCGTGGACAACGCCGATGCTTCCGGCGTGGCCATCGTTGGCACCTGGGCCACGAGTTCAAACGCCACCGGCTTTTACGGGCCCGACTACCGGTACACGAACGGACCGAACCAAAGCGTGCGTTTCACCCCCACGCTCGTCGCGTCGAATTATGTCGTGTCCGCGCGCTGGACGGCGAACGCCAATCGCGACGCGAATGTGCCGTACGATATCTCGTACTCGGGTGGAACGCGCACCGTGTACGTCAACCAGCAGACGAACGGCGGCACGTGGTTTGGCCTGGGCACCTTCCCGTTCGACGCCGGTTCGATCGACTCCGTGCTCCTGCGCACGACGGGCACCTCGGCGGTCGTGGTCGCCGACGCGATCGAGTTCGTGCCGACCAGCAACACGCCGCCGGCACCTGATTTCAGCCTCGCGCTCACGCCCGACTCCCAGGGCGTCACCGCGGGTGAGTCCGTCAGTTACACGGTCACGAGCACCGCCGCCAACGGCTTCACCGGCACGGTTGACCTCAGCGCCAGCGGGCTCCCGACCGGCGCCACCGCCACGTTCAGTCCGGCCACGCTCACCGGCAGCGGTACGTCAACGCTCACCGTTGTCACCACCGCCGGAACTCCGACCGGGAGCAGCACGCTCGCGGTCAGTGCGACGAGCGGCGCGCTCGCCCACGCGGCCAACGCGACTCTCGTCGTGAATGCGCAGCCAACCACGCCGGGCGCCCCGTCCGGCCTGACGGCGGTCGCGGGTGACACGCAGGTCACGTTGGGCTGGACCGCCGTCGGCGGGGCCTCGAGCTACACGATCAAACGGACCTCCGCGAGCGGCGGTCCCTACACGACGCTTCGCACCGGAGTCACCGCGACGGCCTTCACCGACGGCGGTCTCACCAACGGCAACACCTACTACTACGTCGTTTCGGCGATCAACGGAATCGGCGAGAGTGGCGATTCCGCCGAAGTCAGCGGCACCCCGCAAACGCTCACCCTCATCAAGGATAATGCCGACGCCACCGGCTTCGCTCGCACGGGGAGCTGGGCGACCGGCACCGGCGTGGCCGGTTTCTACGGCACGAACTATCTCAGCGCCGGCACCGTCGCGCAAAGCGGCCCCTGCACCGCCACGTTCACGCCGACGATCACGGTCGCGGGCAACTATGATGTCTACGCCCGGTGGACCGCCGCCGCCAATCGCGCGACCAACGCCCCGATCGACGTCAATTCGGCCGGCGGAACCACCACGGTGACGGTCAACGAGCAGGCGAACAACGGCACGTGGATGCTGCTCGGCAGCTACTTCTTCAACCCCGGCACGACCGGCCATGTCGTGGTTCGCAACAACGGTGGTGCGAATGGCTATGTGGTCGCCGACGCCGTGCGGTGGGTGTTGCAACCCGCCGCGGCGGCCACGCTCACGCTCGGAAATTTGAGCCAGGCGTACGATGGCACCGCGAAGGCCGTCACCGTCACGACCGCGCCCGCCGGCCTCGCCACGATGGTCACCTACAATGGCAGCCCGTCGGCACCGGCCGCGGCCGGCTCGTATGCGGTGGTCGCAAGCGTGAACACGCCGTCCTACCAGGGGTCGGTCTCGGACACGCTGGTGATCAACCCCGCGCCCGCCACGGTCACGCTGGGAGATCTCAACCCAACGTATGATGGCGCCCCGAAAGCGGCCAGTGCCACCACGGCTCCGGGTGGCCTTGCGGTTGCGATTACTTACAATGGAAACGCGACCGCGCCGACCAATGCCGGCACGTATGCCGTCGCCGCGAGCATCATTGATCCAAACTACGTCGGCGCCGCCAGTGGCACGCTGACCATCGCGCCCGCAGCTTCCGCGGTGAGTTGGAATCCTCCCGCGGCGATCGTGTACGGCACCGCGTTGAGTGCGGCGCAACTGGACGCGAGCGCGAACGTTCCCGGGAGCTTCAGCTACACGCCGTCCGCCGGAACGCTCCTCCACGCCGGTGCAAACCAGACGCTGGCCGTGGCCTTCACGCCGACCGATGGCGTCAACTACACTCCCTCGAGTGCGACGGTCGCGATCACCGTCAATCCGGCGCCGGCCGCGGTGACGCTGGCCAATCTCAGGCAGACGTACGACGGCTCGCCGCACCCCGTGACGGCCGCGACGGTTCCGGCGGGTCTGCCGCTCCTCGTCACCTACAACGGTTCCGCCACCGCGCCGATCAATGCGGGCAGTTACGCGGTCGTCGCGAGCGTGACCGATCCGAACTATGTGGGCGCAGCCAGCGACACGCTCGTGATCGGCCAGGCCGACGCGACCATCGTGCTTTCGCCGCTCACCCAGGCTTACGACGGCACCCCGCGCGCGGTCACCGCCACGACGACACCCGCGGGATTGCCGGTTACCCTGAGCTACGACGGCGCGACGGCGGCGCCCACGTATCCTGGCTCCTATCCGGTCGAAGCCACGATTACGGACCCCAATTACGACGGGTCACTGGAGCAGACGCTGGAGATTACGATCACCGCGCTGGTTCGGCATGCGCCGACGCTCAACGGCATTCTCGATGGATCGGTCCAGCAGTTGAGCGCGGAAGATGTCACCTTGAACGGCGGCGCGTCGGTCTCCGGCGACCTGCTGCTCCCCGGCACGCCTTCGGTCCTGCTCAACGGCCAGCCGAATTACGCCGGCACGGTGGATGGCCCCGGGGCCGAGTCGCCGACCGATTATGGGGTGACGCTGAACGGCCGCGCCGTCTTGCGCCACGTGGTTCGCCGAATCGGGGCCCTCGCGCTGCCGGGCGTGGAGGCGCCGCCCCTGCCAACGGGTATTCGCGATGTCACGCTCGATCGCGCCACCCAAACCATCGGCGACTTCACCACGCTCCGGAATCTGACGCTCAACGGCAATGTTGGCGCTGTGTCGGTGCCGCCCGGCACCTACGGCACCCTCGTGGTCAACGGTGGCAGTTCACTGGTTCTGGGTGTCGCCGGCGCAACCGAACCCGCGACCTACAATCTGCAAGGTCTGACGCTGAACGGAAACGGCGCAGTTCAGGTGGTCGGGCCGGTCATTGTCACGGTGGCCAACGGCGTGGTGCTCAATGCCAGCGCGGGTGATTCGGCCCATCCGGAGTGGCTGAACCTGCGCGTTTCATCCGGTGGACTCACGCTCAACGGAGCGGCCACGTTTTACGGCGGGGTCACGGCGCCGTCGGGCGCCGTCACCGTCAATGGCAACGCCACGCTCCTCGGACGTGTCATCAGCGATCAGCTAGTGCTCAACGGCCGGGCGCTGTTGAGCGAGTCCGCGCAGTAACCGCGGCATTGGCCTGAGCAAGACACGGCGCGTTAGAGGGTGGGGCGTGGACTCCGTTCCGCGCCTCTGCCCGTCACCCGATCTAATGTAGGGGGTCGCTGACCCCGCCTCCGGCTGCATCGCAATCCGATTCGATCGCGCCGCCGCGATTGCCCGGGGTAGGGACTCCGCTCCCAGCCTGCTTGGGCGCGGAAGGGACTCCGCGCCTCCGACCCGTAGGCCGCGAGCTTGGTCGCGCACAGCGCGGGCATTGCGCCTCACATCGCCCGCGAGCCGAAGCGCCCGCAGCGGGCAGCCTACGACCGAATCCAGACCGACGCCTCGCGCCACCTGGAGCTCGTGCGTTACGCCCGCGGATCGAAGTCGAGGGCAGACGCTGTGGGGTCACCGCGCCCACAAGATCGTCGCGGCTGTGCCGCGTGGAATCGGCCGAGCACTGGCCTCCCGGAGACCGCAGCTGAGCTTGCCCGCCGATGCTAACCCTCGGATTTGCGCGAATTTAGCTTGCAGGTCCGCGTGCAGGCCCCAACAAAAGCCTGGCGCCGCCGGGTCAATTAGCCTGGAAACACCAGGGCCTGGCTGTCCCAGGCTGATACGCCTGGCCTAGCCAGGCGGACGTGCTCTCTCTTTTCATGAACATTCTCGCCGATTTCGTTCGATCGCCCGTCCGAGCCGAGCTCCTTCGCGTCTTTTTCGGACTGCGACGGGGAAGGCTGTATCGCGCCCAGTTGATCGCGCTCCTGCCATTCGCGAAGGAATCCATCGAAACGCAGCTCAACGCCCTGAAACGCATGAAGCTGATCGTCTCCGAGCGGGACGGCAACCGCGCGTACTACTCTGCCAACAACTCGCATCCGTTGTATCCTGACATTCGGAACATGGTGCTCAAGACGGTCGGACTGCACGACGTGCTTGCCGCTGCGCTGTCGGACCCAGGCGTTGAATTCGCCTTTGTGTTCGGCTCCATCGCATCTTCGACGGACAAACCGGAGAGTGATGTCGACTTGATGATCGTCGGCGACATCACCGAACTGCAGCTTGCGAAATTGCTTCGCGGCGTAGGCGATCAGCTCGGCCGCGAGGTGAACCCCCACGTCTATGCGCGTGATGAGTTTACCCGGCGCATCGCCGCGAACGACCACTTCCTGAATGACGTCCTGGAAAAACCGAAGCTCTTCTTGATCGGAGGGGAAAATGAGTTTGCTCGACTGGCGCAACGCCGGCTGGATCCGGCCCCATAAGTCAACGCCCGAGGAGATCCGCGACCTATTTCGCATCGTGGATCGCGATCTGGCGGACGCGGCGAATACGGGAATCTCCGCCGACTCGCGGCACTATATCGCGTACAACGGGGCGTTGAAACTATGTGCCGTGCTCCTGCTGGCGGAAGGCTATCGGCCGGAGAAAGGCCAGGGCTCGCATCAGCGTGCCATTGATTCCGTTCGCGTAGTCCTCGGAAGCGAGCATCAGGACACCGTCGACTACCTGAACCTCTGCCGTGGGAAAAGAAATACGTCAGCCTACGATCACATTGGCGGTATCTAAGTTCGCAGCGCCGAGGAACTGATCGAGTTCACGAAACGCTTCCGAGGTGAGGTGCATGCCTGGCTCCGCGAGAACCATCCCGAGTTGGCAACTCTGATTAGAATCTGAGGCGCGAATAGTTTGTGGCGCTCCCGCCCCCGCGTTGACGCGGCACCCCAAATACGCGACTGCTCACACCTGCTGCAGTCAAATCCAGACGACCGCAACCCCCGCACGGCCCTCCGTTATGGTTTGGCGCTATTTAAAATACAGCCTCTGCCTGGCCGCCGCCGTTCTCTACGCCGCCGTGGCGTATTCCACGTTAAAGACGCACACCTGGCCGCTGATCGCCTCCCATCAACTCTGGCCGCTCACCCCCGAAACCGCCGGGATATTGCTCGGCTCACTCCTTATCTGCGTCGTGACGACCTGGCTCGTCTACCGCCTGGTCACCTCGTTCCGGCACCACCGCTGACTCCAGCTCTTCGGCCCGGCGGATTCGAGGGGCGACTCGTTCAGGGGCATGGAAAAGGGCTTTGGTTGAATAGTAGGATATTGGATTAAAGCGAGTTGCGTTTCTATTCGGATCGACCGCGGCGAGCTGCTCGAATCGACTCCCGTCTGGGAAGAGCGCCCATTCCGCAAGAACATCTTGCAATGTCGAATCCGCAAGCAACATTGATTCGACCCCCATGAACACGAACGACAACCTACGCCGTTTGGTTGGCGAACGCATCCGCATGGCTCGGGAGGCGAAGGGCTGGACCCAGGAGGCACTGGCCGAGGCCATGGGCATCGCCGACCGGCAGACCATCTCAACCATTGAAAGCGGTGAGCGCCGCGTTGCTGCCGACGAAATGGTCCGGTTCATCGCCGTGCTCGAGCAGCCGCTCGCTTATTTCACGGATCCGCACCTGGTCGTGGAAGAGAATGTGTTTTCGTATCGCGCCCGCCGCAGCGTGGCGGACATCGCCGAGTTTGAGCGGCAGGCCCGCAAGCTCATCGAGACGAACCGTCGCCTGCGTGCGGTGCTGGGCGAAACGCCGCCGCCCACGTTCACGGGCGTGCGCGGTCTCACCAAGACGTCGCCGTTGGAAACCGCCGGAATGGTCGGGTACCGGTTCTTCGTGAACTGGCAACTCGGCGATCCACCCGCCCACACGCTGCGCCAGGCAATTTGCGAGCAGCACCATGTGCTCGTGCTCGAGGTCGATGCACCGGAAGGCGTGTCCGGCGCAGCGTGTCACCTCGACGATGGCGACATCATTCTCCTGAACCGACGGGAGCCATCCTACCGGAAGAACTACACGCTCGGTCACGAATTTTTCCACCTGCTCACGTGGCAGCAAATGCCGCCGGAAAAGGCCGACCTTGAAGACCTGGAGCGCAAGCCGAAGGTCGAACAACTCGCCGACGCGTTCACCGCGAACCTGCTGGTGCCGAGCACGGTGCTCAAGCGCGTGTGGGATGCCGCACAAGGGTCACTGCGCGACCGCGTGCTCGAGGTCGCGCGTCATTTCGACGTGTCAGGGCAGACCGCGTATTGGCGGCTGGTCAATTGCCGCTATCTGCGCGATCCGAATCGGGCACTGCTGAACGAGGATCTGTCGCGTTCGGAGGAACGTTCCGCCACCCCGCCGCTATTCGCGCGGGACTTCGTGCGCCGCGTGCACCGCGCGATTGCGGATGGTCGGATGACTGTCAACGCGGCAACGGATCTGCTGGAGATCAGGCGCGACGAATTGGAGCGGCTGTTCAGCGATCAAGGGTTGAACAACCCGATGAGCACTTGAACTCCCCGGGCGAATGCCGAAGCGCGGGGACATTGTCTTTATCGACACCAACGCCATCGCCGCGGCGCACCGCGTGCGCGTTTGGGGTGCGGTTCGAAATGCCTTTCACCTGGTTACCGCGACGACCTGCGTCGAAGAAGCCACGCGTCCGAACCGCGCCGGAGACGTCCTCGTCGACAAAACCGCCGACCAGTTGACGGCCGAACTGGATGTCCGGGCCGCGGACGACGCGATGCGCTTCGCGCTGGTCGAGCGGCTCGGCGATACCGTGGTGCTGGATCCGGGCGAACGCGACCTGCTGGCCCTCGCGCTCGCCGCCGGCGTACGCGTGTGGTGGCTGTGCGGTCCGGACAAGGCCGCCCTCCGCGCGCTGCACTGTCTTGGTTGGGCCGACCACATGATCTCCGTTGAAGAGATCGCGCAAATGGCCGGGGCGCCGGCACGGGGACTCGAACCGCAGGAGACAAACCGCTGGCTCGCCGAGAAGCGGACCAAACTGAAACTCGGCGATACGCTGATCTAGTCACGGGCCGATGATGCCTCGGCTCTGACAAACCTCGAACCGGCGCCAGCGGCCGGTCGGATTCTTCTCCGCGTGCCTCTTGATTGTCACCTGCGCAGCCCGCCGCCCTCGTGCGACCGGATTCCAGAGCCACAAGGTAAAAGGTAAAGCAGACCCCTGCCAGGTTGGCCCCCGAACCGTTAAGGGGTAGGGCGCGGAGCCTGTCCCCCGTAGCCTTGCGCGAAGGAGGATTCCCTTCCGCGCCTCCGCACATCCCCCGGTTTGATGTAGGGCAAAAGCTGAGGTGATCCGCGCAAGCATTTTTTAGGCGGCCGAAGGCACGGCGAAGGGTGATTGGTGAAGGTCGAGAGCGGCGAGATAACGGCTTTCGTCATAGGGGACGTTATCGTGCCAGCAGCGCCAGAGG
>DASZYH010000261.1:0-3579 GCA_035545515.1 Opitutaceae bacterium | reverse complement strand
GCCGCCAGCAGCCGGCCGCTCATCGGACCGCCCATCCGCCCCAGTCCCACAAACCCGATCGTCGGGGTCATCACAACGCCCTTCCTCGCCATCCCGCACCGCAGGCCACCGCATCCCGGCCCTCTTGCGCGCGGACCCTAGCCCACGACACCGCCACACACACCTCCACTCCAGACATAACAGTAATGCCGCCGCATGAGCCGCACGAGGCGGCCGCCCGGAGACTAACTGACGCGGCTCTTTTCCCCCTTGGCGAGGGTGAGTTCGACCACGTGAAGACCGAGCTTCGTGCGCCGTGAAGGAAACGTCTCCTTCAGCCGGTCTTCATGGACGGGGATGACCCGCTTGTGCTCGCCGCCGACCGCTTTCAGCATGTCGGCGCTGGCGAACATGAGGTTCGACTGGCTGCCGACCGCAAGGCCGATCGGGACGATCTCCGGCGCATTTTTGTCGAGGCCGGTAAGGTTGTCGTAAGTGTAGATCAGGTCGCCCGCGAACACCCAGGCATCCTGGCTTTGCCGCGCACCGTCGTTGCGCACGGTCACATACATGGAACCGTACGTGTGGGTATCGGCCGCCAGATGGAGGTCGATGCCGGGCAGTACGTCCTCGGCGTCACCGTCGACCACGATCATACGGCCCTCGCGCGCCAGCTTCAGCGCCTTCATGATATCGGCGGGATCGACCGCGCCGACGAGGAAGCGAAATTCCGGACCGAGCTTCAGCGCCCACACCCACTTGTCGAGTTCTCGCTTCTGGACGCGGAATTTCGCGTTCGGGAAGAGATCGAGCCCGCCCATGTGATCGAAGTGCGCGTGCGTGATCAGCACCTGCGTCACGTCAGCCGGCGTCACACCGCACTCGCGCAAAACTTCCTCCGGGGAATGCCAGTTGGACACGCCGTAGAGGTCGGCGAAATACTTGCCGTATTCCTTGTGGTCATAGCCGGTGTCGATGAGGATCACCTCGCCGTTGCCCTTGAGAAGGACGTAGCCGTACGGCAGGCGGCGCGTGCCATAGTACTGCGGGCCGTACAGCATGACGCTCTGCGGGAACGTCTCGACGGCGGCGTAGTCAAGCACCCAGATTGAATATGCTCCCATGGTCCTCCCCCTGATCTGTGGACGGCCTGCACGCCGGTGCGCCGAGGACGCCACCGGCATGTGCCGCGCAGCATGCTTGCGTGAAGTCGACGGGCTCGAAGCCGGGAAGCAGCCGCCCAAGCACCTTCAAATGCCGCTCGGCTTCCTGCAGCGCGAAGAACAATTCATCGCCGCTCTCCCCGCGTGACATCGCCGCCGCAATCGCGTGATCGAGCGCGTCGGCCGCCGCGCCGAGATGCCGGCGATGATGAGCAGCGTCTGCCGGCGCGCGCAGGTCCGCCAGCCCCTGACGGCATTCCCTCAGGGCTTCCCGCGCCAGTTCGACCGGAGCGACGTCAACGAAACGCCTGTTTCCCGAAGTCAGCCGGCCCAGCATGAACGCGGCAAGCTGCACCAACACCCGCCGGAGGTCCTGGTAAAGCGGACCCGCATCACGGACATAATCGACGGGCGGCTCACGCAGGCTCACGCCGACTTCCCACAACAATCATCGATGTGCGCGTTGCCCAGAGACGAGTTCAGCCGTGTCACTGTGCCAATCCCCAACAGAACGGCGGTGCCGGATGGTGTTTTCCGCCGCCGTCGCACTCAAACCTAACAGACGGGTCAGACCCCGATCCCGCTGTCCCGATCATAGCAGTTATCGCGAAACTGCTGCTCCTCGGCATTTCCCTTTGCCGGGGCGCATTGGCACATTCAAAGTGGGAGCGGTTCCTGGTTCCGGGAGGAGAACATGTCCAAACCCGATGAGAAGCAAACGCCTGGCGTATACAGGCGGCGCGTGGGCGACGCGATGGTGACCGTCGTGAACGACGGCTTCCTCGACATTTCCTTCGAAATCCTGCGCGGCGTCGATCTCGCGGAAATGCAGGGCCTGATGCGGGACGTCTTCCGTTCCGGCCCTCCCCGTCTGACCGTCAATGCGTTCGTCATCGAGAACGGCGGAAACACCGTGCTGATCGATGCCGGCGGCGGCTCAACCACGGTCTACTCGATGGGTCTCCTGCTGGAGAATCTGGAAACCGCCGGTTTTGCTCCGTCCGACTTCGACACGGTGCTTCTCACCCACCTCCATCCCGATCATTCGAGCGGCCTGATGGGACCGAACGGGGACGCGATTTTCTCGCGCGCGGAAGTCGTCATCCATGAGGATGAACTGTCGTTCTGGTCCAATCCCGCGTTGCGCGATGGCCGGTCCGCGGCGGCAACGCCCTATCTCGATTCCGCCGACGTGGTGATCTCGGCCTATCGCGAACAGTTCCGACCGAGCGTGGAAGGAACTGTCCTCCCCGGCATCTCGATGCTTTCGTTGCCCGGCCACACTCCGGGCCACAGCGGCTACCGGCTGGATTCGGCGGGTGAAACTCTCGTCATCTGGGGGGACACGGTGCACGTCCCCGAGATTCAAATTCCGCGGCCGCAGGTCACCAGCGAATACGACATCGACGAAGATCTCGCACACAAGAACCGGCGAAAGATTTTCGATCACGTGGCGAGCGAACGGCTTCTGGTCACCGGCGGGCACATGCATCTGCCGGGCTTCGCCCACGTCGTGCCCCAAGGAGAAGGCTTCCGGATCGTACCGGAGAGCTGGGCGGTCACGGTCTAGCTCGCGCGTCGCGACGACGACGACTACCGCTGCCCGTTCGCGCGGCCTGCACCAGCCGGCCTGCCGCTACTATTGGTTCCCCGCTCAAAGAAAAAGGCAGGTCGATGGACGCTATCCACCGACCCGCCTTCGCAGATCAGGCCCGGAGAAACGGACTTAGTCGGTCACCTCGACCCAGGTCTTGCTCTTCGCGTCGTACTTCACGAGCGTGAGCTGATCCTTGGTGATGGTGATGTGGTTCTTCTCGTTGAAGCCGAGATCGCCGGTGATGCCCTTGAAGCCCTGCACGGCGTTAAAGCCCTTCTGCAGGTCGGCAGGCTTGGTCGACTTGGCGTCCGTGATGACCTGCGCCAGCATCATGATCGAATCGTAGCTGGTTTCGGCAAACGGCGTGGCGTCCACGTTGAACTTCTTCTTGTACTCGTCCCGGAACGCCTGCAGCTCGGGACCGGGCTTGAAGTCGGCCGTCAGGGTCGCCGAGATCGTGCCGTCGGCGAGGTCGCCGGCGAGCTTCGAATAGGTGTCGTCGGCGTTGGTCTCGTCGTTGCCGAAGACAATCGCCTTGTAGCCCACGGACTGGAGGTCCTGAACAAACGCGGCCTGGTCCTGAGGCGTCAGCCAGACGTCGACACACTTGATGCCGGCATCCTTGATCGCGTTCACCTCGGGCATCAGACCCGCGGTAGCACCGGTCGACCAGTTTTCCGTGATGGTGTGATCGAGTTTGATCTGCTGGCCCGCGGCCTTGTAGACCTGCTGTATGCCGTAGAGGCCGCCCATGCCGTATGTCGACGGGTCGTGGAGAACCGCGAGGCCATCCGGGCAGTGCTTCAGCGCGTATTCACCGATCTTCGCACCCCATGCGAA
>DASZYH010000260.1:0-4975 GCA_035545515.1 Opitutaceae bacterium | reverse complement strand
GGTGAGCGACTACGCCGAGCCGCTGCGGGACCCCGGCTTTTACTTCATGAACGGGCCGGGCAACGACCTGGAGGGCGTCGCGGGGCAGATTGCCGCGGGCTGCAACCTGGTGCTTTTTGTCACGGGCAACGGCTCGATCACCAATTTCCCATTCGTGCCCACGCTCAAGATCACGACCACGACGCGGCGGCACCAACTGCTCGTGCACGAGATGGACATCAATGCCGGCCGGTACCTCGACGGTGAACCCATGGCGGCGCTGGTCGAGGAGGGGTTTGAGACGGCGATTGCGACGGCCTCAGGTCGGCGGACGAAGGGCGAGCATGCCGGACACTCACAGGTGTCGTTGTGGCGGAACTGGCGGCAGACCGACGCGTCGCACGTGGCGGAACTGAAGGCCCGCCCGGACCCGGACGGGCATCCCCTCAAGGTGGAGCTCGCGGGGCGCAATGGTGCCGGCCATCCGGTCTTCGAGGTTTTCCGGCTCACGGGCGCCGACGGTTCGATCTCCCATGGCACCGAGCGGGTCGGGCTCGTCCTGCCGACCAGCCTGTGTTCCGCGCAGATTGCGCGCCTGGCGGCGGACCGTTTGAACGAGAAGCACGTCGGTCACGCCGAGGGAATCTCGCGCTTCGTCGCGCTCGCCCATACCGAAGGGTGCGGTTTTGGCGGGGAGTCGATGTATCATCTCCTTCACCGGACGTACCGCGGCTATCTGACCCATCCAAACGTCACCACCGCGCTCCTGCTCGAGCACGGTTGCGAGAAGGTCCCCAATGACGTCATGCGCCGCCAACTGGAGAACGCCGGTATTCCGCTGACGCGCTTCGGCTGGGCGAGCGTCCAGCTCGACGGCGGGATTGCCAAGGCGCTGGACCGGATCGAGGCGTGGTTTGCGGCGACGGTCGGCACGCTTCCGCCGGCGGCGCTGACGGCCGCCGGCCCCGGGGCGCTGAGCCTGGCGTTCGTGACCGAGGCGCCGGTTGGCCAGGCGACCGCGACCGTCCTGGCGCGGGCCGCCGCCGCGATTGTCGCCGACGGCGGCACCGTGCTGGTGCCGGAAGGCGACGAGCTGCTCGCCAACACCGCTTTCCGCCTGCCGCTGCTGGGCCGGACACCGCCGCATGCCACGCTCCTCTACGGCCAGCCGGTGGTGCATCCGGGGCTGCATGTCGTCGCAACCGAAAGCAGTCACCTCGTTGAAAATGTCACCGGTCTTGCCGCGTCCGGCGCGCATGCGGTGGTCGCGGTGGTCCGCGACCATCCGGGCCAGGGTCATCCGCTCGTGCCGGTGATCCAGGTCGCGGAAGCTCCGGCGCGCGGCCGGTTGCCGAGCGACGATGTCGATCTGTTTTTTGAAGGGGACCCGGCGGCCGACGAGTCCGCACTCTGGCGATTGGTCAAACCGGTGGTCGAAGGCGACGCGGTGCCGGTTGCCACGGCCCACGGCATGGTGGATTTCCAGCTCACCCGCGGGCTGCTCGGCGTCACAACCTGACTCCGGGCGCCAAGCAGCGCCGGATCAGCGCGCATCGATCTGGAGCGCGGAAACACGGGTGCCATCGACGACCTGGTCGCCGGGGTAAACCACCAGACGATCGCCTGGCTCCAAGCCCCCGAGGATCTCGGTCTGGACGCCGTTGGTGCGACCGACCTTGACCGTCCGGAGTCGGGCGTGCGAGCCGTCGACGACGAAGGTCTGCCAGTGATCTCCCCGCTGGAACAGGGCGCCGGAAGGAGCCTGCAGGACGTCGTTTTTCTGCCAGGTCACAATCCGCGCTTCGACACGGTAACTGTCGCCGAGCGTCGGCCGCTTGGCGATCGGGTCGATGAAGTCGGCCACGACGTAAACGCGCTGCTCCTCGACCCCCAGCGCGGAAATCTTGGTGAACCCGGACGGCTCGACGACGCGAACGCGGGCCCGCAACGGATAGTCGCCGCCCCACTGGTCGAGGTAAACGAGATCGCCGGGCCGAACCGTGACCGCGTCGCGCGAGAGCACTTCGATCCGGACTTCGAGATCGGTGGGGTCGCCAAGTTCCATCAGCGGAAAGCCCGCCGGGACGACGCGGGCACTCTCCTGGAAAACCCGGAGAATCTGGCCATCGATCGGGGACGTGATGACGAGGGGCGGCAGAGCGGCCCCGCCCGGTTGGCCCCGCATCAACGCCGCGCGGGACTGTTGGAGTTCGAAATTGGCAACCTTGACCGCGAACTCCGCGGCGCGGGCGTCCTGCGCGGCCGCCTCATTTTGCATCTCGGCGGTGTCGAACTCCTGGACCGAAGCGACGCCCTGGTCGCGGAGCCGCTTGGCGCGTTCGAACTCGGCGGCGGCGAGCTTGGCGGCGGCGTTGGCGCGATCGCGCTGGGCACCGGCGGCCTCGCGGCTGGCTTCGGCCGCGCGAACGGCGGCCTCGGCCTGGGCGAGCGCGCGGGCATCGAGGAAATCGGCACCGGACGACTCGAGCGTTGCCAGGACGGTCTTGCCGGCGACGACGGGAGCGCCGGCTTTCCAGTCGATCCGCTCGAGCTGGCCCGCGACCGGTGCGGAGACGACATACCGGTGAATTTCGCGGGTCATGCCCTGTTCGTCGACGGTGACGGTCATCGGGCCGCGGGTGACCTGGCCGATTTCAACGGCAACCGGCCGCGGCCACAGTCCGACGACGATGGCGGCCACGAGCGCGAGTCCCGCAAACAGCGGAAGCCGGCGGCGCCAGGTCGGCGCCGTCCGCTTCGTGTTCGCGGGAGCGGGAAACGGTGCGGGTTCGTTCATGGACAAATGGGGAGGGCCGCCGGTGGTTATTCGACCGCCTTGAGCGCGATCACGAGGTTGATGTCGGCGAGTTTGCGGGCGGCAAACAGCGCCGACAGGGCGGAGGCGACAGCGACGACGAGCACGGCGTATGCGTAGTTGGCCGGCGTGAGGACGAGCGGCAACCGGACGGTTTCGGTGTTCACCATGGCGATGATCACGCGCGCGAACTCCGAACCGAGGGCGAGCCCGATCGGCAGCGCGACGAGCGTGAGGAGCACGAGTTCGCCGACGAGAACCGCGCCGACCTCGCCGCGGGTGAAACCGAGCACGCGCAGGGTGGCCAGCTCACGCGCCCGCTCGGATAGCGAGATCCGGGCGCTGTTGTAGATGATGCCGAAGGCGACGATCGTCGCGAACATCATGTAGATCTTCTGGAGCAGCCCGATGCTCTGCGCCGTGGTTTGGCGGAAACCGTCCCGCAGCGAGTTCTTGATGATGCAGCCGGCGATTTTCGGGGTGTTCTTCACCGCGTGGACGAACGCCGGCCAGTCCACCGGATTCACCACCAGGAATGCGCCGCTGATCCGGTCGCCCTCGAGCATCAGCCGGTTGAGCGCCGACAGGTCCATGTACGCGGCCATGCCGGCGAAGTCCTCGGCCAGCGCGACGACGGGCACCGCAATCTCGCGCTCCTCGCCCTCGAGCGCGTGCACGATGACCTCGTCGCCCGGCCGGACGTGGAGCACGGCGGCGAGCTTGGCGGAGAGAACGAGTCCGCGCGCCGGCAGCACGATCTGTCGCGTGCGCGCATCGATCACGCGTTCCAGCGTGCCATCGGCGGGCAGACCCTGGATCATGAGCCGGCGCGTGATCGGGCCGGCCTTGAACTCCACCGGCACGTAGCGGAAAGGCTCGGCGTACACCACGCCCGGGAGGTGGCGAAAATCAGCAATCGCGCGGGATGGTCCGGGTTCGACGAGGGACAACGAGACCGTCTGCCGCTGGATCACGTCCCACTGAAAATCGATGACGTAGGCGACGCCGTCGCGGAACGAATTGGGCACGATGAGAATGCCAGTGGCGAGCGCGAGGGCGAGACAGGTGAGCACACTGCGGAACGGGCGCCGCTCGATGTTGCGCATCGCCATCCGGAACGAGGCGCTGAACAACCGGCCCATCCGGAGCCGTTCGAGGAGGGCGGGACGATACCGGGCGGGCGGCTCGGGACGCATGGCCTCCGCCGGGGGCAGCCGGATCGCCCGGCGGACGCCTCCCGCAACGCCGAGAAACGCTGCCAGGGCGCTGACGATTGCCGCCGCCACGAGCACGCGGGTGTCGAGGTGGAACCGAAGTTCCGGAAACCGGAAGAAGAGGTGGTACATCCGCACCAGCCGTCCGCCGAGGAGGATTCCGCCGATGGTGCCGACCGCGATCCCGACCACGACGATGGCAAAGGAGAACTTGAAGTAGTGCCAGCCGACTTGGGCGTTGCTGAACCCGCAGGCCTTGAGCATCGCGATCTGCTCCCGCTGCAGTGCGATCTGGCGGCTCATGACCGAGTTGGTCATGAACGCCGCGACGCTCAGGAAGACGAGCGGGAACGCCACCGACAGCGCCTGCAAGACCCTCAACTCGTCGTCGATCCGGCGATGGGACGGATGGTCGATCCGCCCGTACGCGCCGCGCCCGCCCCACGGGGCGATCACGCGGTCGACCGCGGAGATGACGGCGGGTTCGGAGGCGCCGGGCGACAGGGTGAGCGCAACGTTATTGAACGCCCCGTAGAGCTGGAACGCGGTCGCCAGCTCGCGATAGGGCATCCAGAACACGCCGTACGTCTTGTTGTCCGGCAACGCCGACCCCAAGGGCGCCTCGAAGATGAACTCCGGCGAGAGCACGATGCCCGTGATGTGGAAGGTCTGCTTGGCGCCATTGAGCACGGCGGCGAGCGTGTCGCCGGGCTTCAAATCGTGCGCCTGGGCGAACGCCTCGCTGACGGCGATTTCCCGACGTGCGGCGTTCTCGACCGGCAGCCGGCCGGCGCGGATGTAGACCCGATTCAGGATCGGTTCGCCGTGCTCCGGCAGGGAGTTGATCAATCCGACGGCGGGATCATCGAGACCCGGGACATCGAGCGTGACCTGGACGGCGATGTTGGTCTGGACGGCGGCGACCCCGGGAATGGCCGCGAGCTGCTCGCGCACGGCGTTGGGCGCC
>DASZYH010000259.1:0-18903 GCA_035545515.1 Opitutaceae bacterium | reverse complement strand
GGATCTCCTCGCGGTCGTCCACCTTCTTCGAAATCCGTTTGAGTTCGGCGAGGGCGGCGTCGACCGCCTGGTCGATGCCGCGCTTGAGGGCGGTGGGATCGGAGCCCGCGGTGACGCTTTTCAGGCCTTCCTTGTAGATGGCCTCGGCGAGCACGGTCGCCGTCGTGGTTCCGTCGCCGGCGGCATCGGAGGTCTTTGATGCAACCTCGCGCACCATCTGCGCCCCCATGTTTTCAAAGGGATCGGGCAGCTCGATTTCCTTCGCGACGGTCACGCCGTCCTTGGTCACCGTGGGCGCGCCGAATTTTTTGTCGATGACGACATTCCGGCCCCGGGGGCCGAGCGTGACCTTGACGGCGCGCGCGAGCAGCTCGATTCCGCGCAGGATTTTGTGGCGAGCGGTCTCGTCGAAGATGATTTGTTTGGCGGGCATGGGATCCGGGAGGGAGGTGCGGTGCGGCCGGCGCGGTCAGGCGATCACGCCGAGGATGTCGTCCTCGCGGACGAGGGTGAATTTCTGGTCGTCGAGTTTCACGTCGGCACCGGCGAACGTTCCGACGAGCACCCTGTCGCCGACCTTCACTTCGAACGGACGCGCCGCGCCGTTTTTCGCCTTGGGCCCGGAGCCGAGCGCGATCACTTTCGCCTCCTGGGATTTCTCCCGGGCGCGGTCGGGAATGATGACCCCGTCGCGGATCTGCTCCGTTTCCTCGAGACGCTGAACCAGGATGCGGTCGCCGACCGGTTTGATTTTTGATTTCGACATGATGATGGCGTGGGGACGGTGACTCGTCCGATGTACTCGGCGAGCAGGTCAGGATATAAGCGAGCCGATCCCGCGGCGATGCTTATCGGTCGTTTTGTTCGGCGGTCGTCCCCTCCGACCGACAAGGTGCTGACCGGCCACCGGCTTGGAACGATCTTACCCGCTTCGACCTCACCCGTGCGACCGCTTGCGGGAATGGCGCGGAAGCGGATGCCACGGCTGCCGATCGTCGGGCGGCTCTGGCCGCCTCCACGTTCACGTCGGCGCTGGCGTCGCGTAAAAGCGCCGCGCGGCGAGGAGCAGACCGGCCGGGTCCCTCGGCAGGTCGCCGAGTGGAACCGTGCCGATGATCCGCTCACCGAGTTCGGGAACGTGCTCCGACAGCCAGGTGACAAAGGCCGCGGCGTCGCTCCCGGAGCCGGTGTCGAAGATCAGAATGTCGCCCGCCGCCTGGAGTTCCTCGGGGGTCGACCCGTAGACCCCATCCGGGCTCGGAACCTTCGCGGCCCGGCGAACGCTCCGCGCATTGCGGTCCTCCGGATTTGGCACCGCCGCCTCGTAGGGCAGGACCAGCTGCGGGATGCCGCCAATCACCTGGCAGCGGTACAGCCGCGCGTCGGTGCCGTGGATCACCAGCAGCACGTGCGGATCCCGCCCGGTCGCGCCGGCCGGCGCGGATTCCGAGGCCTGGAGAAAGTGAAGCAGCGCATTCACCTCGCCGGACTCCGCGATGTCTTTGGTCAGGGCCGGGTGCAGCGTGAGGAAATGTCCGTTGCGAATGGCCGTCAGATTGCCGCCCTCCTCCTCCGTCACGTCGGCCAGTGCCTCGAGCAGCGCGCGGATGTCACTCCACGGGGCGTTTCGCGCGGACGGGTTTCCCTGCAGTGCCTGATAGGTCCGCAGCGGCTTGCCGGTGAGGGGCGTGGAGTCCATGTGAACCGCGTCGCCGTCGCTTAGTGCGATTTCCGCGGGAATCGCCCCATGGGATGGCGGAGTGGGGGGGCTTTCATGAGTGGGGCGTCGTGTCGCCGCCGCCGTGTTTCCGTTGTGGACGGTGCTGGAGGTTCACCAGCTTTCGGCCGACCACTTGGCTGGGGCGAAGTCGGCGTCGTCGTGGGGCGTTCCATCCCAGATCTCGACCCCGGTCTTGCCGCCCGCCACGGCGGCCATCGCCGCTTCCGCGGTCGGGAAGCCCCGGAGACCTTTCCACGCTTCGCCGACCGCATGGAAGAGTTTCCAGCGGTTGATTTGATCGAATTTCAGCGGTTCGATCTTCCAGCGCTCGGTCTCCGACGTCAGGTGGTAGGTCATGGTCAGGAAAGTCGGGCGGGGCGCCCCGGCGCGGGGTGAGAGCGGAACCGCGCCGAATTGCGCGTTTGGATGCCCCGCTTTCTCCACCCCGGCGGGCGTCGCCGCAGACCGTCATTCGGCCGGCGTCGCACCGCTCCCTTTCGGGACGCCGTTGGCGATCGCGCAACAAAGCAAAAGCCTCACGCCACGTGAAAGACCGCGTTGTGCACCGACTTCACCACCGTGCCGGCGTCTCGGTGGCGAAGTTCTTCCGCGGTGGCCAGTTCGTAGGTGATCTTGCCCTCGGCGATCTCGCGCAACGCCGTGTCTTCGGCGGAGAGCTTCTCGAGCGACACGACCAGCGGCCGATTGCCCCGCTTCAGTTGTTTCACGCGACGTGAGACAACATTGATCAGGATCATGGGATCCTCGATGACCTTGAGAGCGTTCTGGATATAGTCGTCGCGCATGTTGATGGGGGTGGCACGCGGCCGAGAGCGCGACGTGAATGCTCACGCTACGCACGAAACGGCGGGCGCGCGACTTCTATCGGTCGGATACGGCCCCTCCGGCCGGGCAAGCTGCTCGCCGAGCACCGGCTTGGAACGATTATCGATTCAGGCCGCGCCGCGGCGGGCAGATGCCGCGCCAGTTTTCCCGGTCCGGAGACGTTGCGTCGCAAGGGCGTGACGCGCGTGCGGAGGCAAATCCCACTGCCGACGTTGAAGGTGCGGCGAACGCGCGCAGCGTTCGTTGGCGACACCGGCATGCAAGTGTGCTGTGGTCGCATCATTCACCGTATGTCCACTGAGCCAGCGCCGAAAATCGAGGAATTCTCCCTGCCCCTGTTCATGCTGACCGTGCTGGCGACGCTCGCCGGCTTGATCGTCGCGCTGCGGTTCGGCGCGCCGCGGGCGTGGGATGCGCAGTTCCTGGCGCCGCTGCACCACGGCGTCATGGCGTTCCTCCTTGTCAGCCTCCTGAACGCATTCATCGAGTACTTCTTTCATCGGTATGTGCTCCATCTCCCGGCGATCCCGCTGCTCCGCCGGTTGTACCGGCAGCACACGCTGCATCATGCCCTCACCCGGATTGCGCGGCGGCCGGGTCGTGACGGCCGACGCGTTCTATGCATCGAGAACAAGTTTCCGATCGTGGAACTGGAACAGAGCGAAGCCTCGTTCTTCCCCTGGTACTCGCTCGTCGTGTTCGCGCTGCTGCTCTCGCCCCTCCTTGCGCTGCTGCAGTGGCTGGCGCCCTCGTTCCCATGGTTCTTCGGCGGTTTCGGGGCGCTCGCGGTTTCGCTGACGCTGTACGAGGTGCTGCATGCGATCAATCACTGGCCCTTCGAAACGTGGGAGCCGTTGATCGCGCATCCGCGCTGGGGACGGTTCTGGCGGCCGGCGTATGCCTTCCACCTGCGGCACCATGCGGTGATTGACTGCAACGAATCCATTTCCGGGTTCTTCGGACTCCCGGTCGCCGACTGGGTCTTCGGGACCTGCGTGATCCCGCGAACCATTTATGCCGACGGCGAGGAGTGGACGCCGGAGAAATTCCGCAGCCCGCGGCCGCGCGCGATCATCCGCGCCCTCGACCGCTGGGCGGGACAGGTGGTCGGGGGGCGCCGGGCCCGGGCCGGCGCCCGGAGTCAGGCGGCGCCTGCGACCGCCGCCCCCGCGACCGCCAACCGGTATACGCGCGGCGAGGAGATCGCGAACTGGGCGACCCACGGCGTCGGGCTGGCGGCGAGCATCGCGGGGCTGACGCTGTTGATCGTCGACGCGAGCCTGCGCGGCACCGCGTGGCACGTGGTCAGTTTCACCGTGTTCGGCCTCACGCTCCTGATCCTCTACGCGGCCTCGACCATCTACCATGCGCAGCGGGCCGGACGGGCCAAGGCGCTCTTTCAACGCCTCGACCATGCGGCGATCTTCCTGCTCATCGCCGGGACGTACACGCCGTTCCTGCTCACCCATCTGCGCGGCCCGCTGGGCTGGACGCTCTTCGGCGTGATCTGGGGTGTCTGCGGGGCCGGAGCGGTGTTCAAGCTGGTGTTCGGGGAACGCTACCGGCTGGCGTCGACCCTGGCGTACCTTTTTCTCGGCTGGCTGATCGTGGTCGCCGCGCAACCCATGCTCGCGCGGGTGCCTTCCGGCGGCCTCTGGCTGTTGCTCGCGGGCGGGCTGTGCTACACCGTCGGCGTTGTATTCTATTTGTGGCGACGACTGCGCTACCATCATGCGGTGTGGCACGGGTTCGTGCTGGGCGGCAGCACCTGTCACTTCCTGGCAGTGCTGCTCTTTCTCCTGCCGCGCGGCGCGTAGAGCGAGCCACCGGCAATTACTGCCGGAACCTCGTGGCCCGGGCGGACGTTCCCGCGGTGCCGCCGAAAGTCCGCCGGGAAGGGTCGCGTTTGCGATCGGGCCGGGCGACGCTGGCCCGGTGAAAACCAAGCCGACAAGCTGCCGTGACCTGACGCGTCGGCGCGCGTCCCTCGCAAAGGCGGCAGTCGCTGTCGCCGTTGCTCCGCTGAGACGTTCGCGACCGTTCCTGGTCCAGACGCTCCGCCTTCGGGAGCGGAAGGCAGGGGAGTGATCGCCGTTGGCGCGAACGGCGATGCTTGATCCTTGCGGCCAGCCCCGAGGGTGATCGCCGCTCCGGCGCCCCGTCGCGCTGTCGCCGGACCGGCGCGCCGCGAATTGGTTCGCGTTTACCATCGCGCGCTCGCACCGTGGGGCATTCGCGGTTGCGGAGCGTTCACGGTGAATCGTCCGGCGCGACCCGCAACGGCACTGCCTGTTCGGCGAAACCCACGGGGTTTCGCCGGCAACAACCCAACGAACGGAAACATATGTCAAAAACCAGAGATTCGAAATCGCAGACCCGGAAGGCGCCGCAAAAGACCGCGCAGCAGAAACGCCAGGCCAAGCGCGAAAAGAAGGCCCGCCGCTGAGGGGATGACGCGGCTGCCCGGGCAGCCGCGTCATTTCATTTGTCGTCGAAAAACTTTCCGGTATCGGCCGATGGTCCTTGCGTTCCGCCCGAGATGGGCGATGGTGGCGGCTCGTAATTGCGTTGGCCAAAGTGGCAGGTGGGTCTTCCAGTGAGCTTTTCCGTTCAGCTGATGATTCGAAACCCGATTCCCGGGAACACGCTGAAAGCAGACGAAAGCTACGAAACCAACATCCATGAATTCCAAACTCTATATTGGAAACCTGTCATTTCAGACCACCGACTCCGATCTGCGCGAGGCCTTCGCGCGTTTCGGGACCGTGACTGACGTCTACGTCGCGAGCGATCGCATGACCGGCCGTCCGCGCGGCTTCGCCTTTGTGACCTTCGCCACCGACGACGAGGCCAAGGTCGCGGCGGAGAAGATGAACGGCGCCGATCTCGGCGGCCGCCAGCTCACCGTCAACGAAGCCCGGCCGAAGGAAGAGCGCAGCTTCGGCGGCAACAGCCGGCGCTAAGCGGAGCAGTCCGCATCAGCTCGACGAGCGAAGCATCCCGGTGCTTCGCTTTTTCGTTTGCGGCCGGCGCGGTGACCCGCCGCGCGGGTTTGCGGTGAACCGCGGGCCCACTCGCGCCCAAGCGGCGCCCGTGAGCCGGCGGCGTGCGAATGCGGTCCGATTTTTGTCCGGCGCTTCAACCGGCCACCGGTGAGCCGGGATCGCCGGCCGACTCGCGCGAACGGGTTTCCACGCGCGGGGAGGAAGCACTGCCGCCCATGACCTCGGAAAAAAGGGCCCGCATCCGGCAGACCGACACGCGCAGTCGCAATCCCCTCCGCCAAAACCGGCCGTTCTCCGGCGCGCCTTGGAACTCGCGCACCTCCGCGGCGAAGTCGCGCCAGCGCGTCAGCCGCCCCACACCGGCGACGAACGACCGGTCGGGCGCGAGCAGTCTTTCCGGGCCGAGGTCAGCCAGCCACCGCGCGTGCGGATACAGCGTCAGCCGCAGCACGATCGCAGCGTACCTTGCCGGCGGGATGCCGTACTGGGCGCAGAAGGTCTCTTGAAAGCTGTCGAGAGCGGGTTCGATTTGAGTCATGGCGATGGCGGCACCCGCAGTCTGGAATCGACGCGCGTGAATGGCGAAGAATATTTGGCGGAGTGCACGCCGGCTGACGGCAACCGGCCCGCCCATCACGGCGTTGGGCAGCTCACCGCGCGCGTCAATCGGCGGCGCGTGCGTTGCGGGGTCAATGGCGGCGGGCGTGTTCCCTTCGCGTCCGCTAAACGGCCAGCGCGTCGCAGCACTTGCGGAAGTGGTGGCCGTAAATTGCCAGAGTCACGGCCAGTTGCAGCTGCGCTGGCCGGTGCAGGAGCGTCCAGGTGAGCAGCCGCCAATACTGCCAGCGTTCACGCCCGAGCACACCCAGCCGCATGCTCGACCATGCCAGGGCGAAACCGTGGCGCCAGCTCAGCGGAGCAACGGCCCGCGGCCGCCGATATTCGCGCAGAAACGTCCGGACTCGCGCATAGTAGGACCGCGGCCGGTAGATTTCCCGCAGGATCGACCGATAGCCTTCCGTCAACCGGTCCAGCGACATCCGGGGGACGAAGTTGATCGTGCCGTCGACGTTGTTGCCGCTGGTCTTTCCGACCAGGCGGCCTTCGCGCTGGAGTCGGGCGTGCAGCTTGGTTTCGGGCAGTGCATTGAGCAGGCCGACCATCGCCGTCACGATGCCGCTCTTCTGGATGAATTCCACCTGCCGGCGAAAGATGCTCGGGGTGTCGCTGTCGAACCCGACGATGAATCCGCCCTGCACCTGCAGGCCGGAGCGCTGGATGCGTTTCACGTCCGCGACCAGGTCGCGTCCCTGGTTCTGGCGCTTGTTGCACTCCGCGAGCGCCGCCGAATCGGGGGTTTCGATGCCGACAAAGACGGTGTCGAAGCCGGCCTCCGCCATCAGGTCCATCAGCTCGGCGTCATCGGCCAGGTTGATCGAGGCCTCGGTGTAGAACGGGAAGCGCCGCCCGCGCGCGCGCTGCCAGGCGATGAGCGCCGGCAGCAGTTCCCGCTTCAGGACGCGCTTGTTGCCAATCAGGTTGTCGTCGACGAAAAACACGCTGCCGCGCCACCCGGTGGCGTGGATGGCGTCCAGCTCGGCGATCACCTGGGCGGGCGTCTTCGTGCGCGGCACGTGCCCGAACTTCGCGGTCACATCGCAGAACTCGCAGTCGAACGGGCAGCCGCGCGAGAACTGCACGGACAACGAGCCGTAGCGCTGCACATTCGCCAGCTCCCAGCGGGGCGGCGGACTCTCATGGATGTCGGCAAACCGGGTCGTCGCATAGACGTGTCGGGCGTGGCCGGCGGCAAAGTCGCTCAGAAACTCCGGCAGGGTCAGCTCCGCCTCGTTGAGCACAAGATGATCGACCTGTGGAAAGTCCGCCTGGGCGCTCGTGAACAGCGGCCCGCCGGCGACGATTGTTTTTCCGGCGGCCCGGCACCGCCCGATGAGCGCCTCCGCCGAATCCCGCTGCGCGATCATCGCGCTGATGCAAACCAGGTCCGCCCAGGCCAGATCGGACGGTGCCAGCGAACGCACATTGAGATCGACGAGCCGGACCGACCACTCGCGCGGCACGAGGGCCGCCACCGTCAGCAGCCCCAGCGGCGGCAGGGACGCCCGTTTGTGGATGAACTTCAGTGCATGTTTGAAGCTCCAGAAGGTCGTGGGAAACTCGGGATAGAGGAGCAGGAGGTTCATAAGGCGTGTTCCGGCGGGAGCGGGTAGGTCAGGATCGCGCAGGAGCGCGTTTATTCCGAGGGAATAAACAGGGCATATCTTGTCCAAGCCGCGGCGGCATCCGGGTCCCGCCCCTTGGCGCTCTCACCTCGGCTGCGGCGGCGGCGCGACCGGTCCTGTCGGGCGAGCCAGATCAGCACGCGGCAGCTGCCGTTCCCTGTATCGGTCCTCGACCCGCAATCTTTCCCAATGCCCGATCATCTGCTGTTTGTCCTGATAAAACTGCCACGCGAGCATGTCCTCGATCTTCACGAGCCGCTGGTTGTAATGGCTGCCTTTTTCCAACTCCATGAGCTGGACCAGATAGAAACCGGGTTGCGGGCACCCGAGCACGACTCCCTGCCAGCGGATTTCCTCCGGCGAATCGCCATCGAGCGGCACCCGCTTGAGCCAGAGAAAATGGCGCCCGATGAGGGGATCGATGGTGGGCGGCATGGGGAATTTGCCGCCATCGGCGCTGGTTTGGGATGCGTTGCCCGGCGGCGGAGGTTGTCCGCCCAAGTCGAGCCGACCATCGCGCATCAATACCGGCGACGGATCGGCGGACGGGGTGTGTTCGACGGCTCGCGCACACGGAAGGTGATTCGCGCCTTCTCCATGTCATACGGGCTCATCTCCATTTTTACCCGGTCGCCCGCCGCGAGCCGGATGAAATGTTTGCGGAGTTTGCCGGAAATGTGGGCCAGCACGATGTGCCCGTTGGCCAGTTGCACTCGGAACATCGTTCCGGGCAGGACCGCGACAATCTTGCCCTCGAGTTCAATGGCGTTGGCGGTCGGTTTCGGGGCGGCGGCTCGGATCGATGAATTCGCGCTCAAGCGCTTATCTATGCAGGTTCAGAGCACGCCAGCAAGGATGCACGGCGAATTGTCGAAAATAAATCAGGTCGGTGCCGTGATCCGCGTTCGACCCATGAATTGCGGGCATGGTGTCGAGCCCGGCCAGCGATTGGCAGCATCGGCGGACCGACCCGGCCCCGGCGTCGTTCGTCCGTGTTCGGCCGGGACTCCGCTGGCGTGTGCCTACTTTCTCTCGAACACCGTCCCGCGCAGTCGATTCCCGCGCGTGCCTGCATCGGGTTCGACATTGGGATGAAAGCGCAGAGGCTGGTCGGGTTCGATGACAATTCAATGGAGCCTGTTTGTGCCGAGTGTGTTGCTGCTGCTCGTTCCGGCGGACCGGCTCTTTTCGCCCCAGGTGGAATTGCGAAGCTTCGACTGCTTTCGCCGGCCGGGGTCGAGCGAGGCCCATCGCCCGTGGTGGTGGGTGCCGGCCTTGTGGCTGGATCCGTGGCGCGCGTTTTTTGGCGCGAGTCTGCTGCGGCGCGGCCTCGCGCTGCAATCGAACCATTGGGATCTCGTTCCCAAATCGGCGTACGTGGTGTTTCTGGCGGTCGTGGGCGTCGCCATCGTGGCCCAGACCTTCTCGCGACGCGCGGATCACGGTGTCCTCATGGCCCCCATCGGCTTTGTGAGCGGCATCACCGCGGCGCTCGCGCCCTGGCCCGTGGCCGTGATCGGGGTCATCACCGCATTCCTCGGACTCTTCGCCTTTCGGCAATTCCACGCGTATTTTGGATTTGGCCTCGTCGCAATCGGAGTACTGGGGTTCATCCTCGAAGCTTCAATGACCTGGATCGGCCCGGCGGTCGGCGCGTTTGCGCTGCCCCTGGTGGCCGGGTTGGTCACGAATTGCACGCTGGAGTTTCCCGTGCGCAATGCATCGGGGCGGCCCAAACGACCCATGGCGTAGGGCCGCGGCGGTCGGGCTTGCCGGCATAAAATGGCGATCACCCTTGCTTTCCCGCGCCGGTGGCGGATCCTGCGGGCACGCACGGCGCCGCTTGGCCGCACCTGCGGGTGAGATTCGGGCCCGCCTCGGGGCACACGCTGAACACAAATCAGCCACCCGATCCGAATCCATGAATTCAAAGCTCTATGTCGGCAACCTGTCGTTCGAAACGACGGAGGCCGACCTCCGCAACGCCTTCGAACCGTTTGGCACCGTGACCGAGGTGCATCTGGCGAGCGACCGGTACACGGGGCGGCCGCGCGGATTTGCGTTCGTGACCTTCGGCAGTGAGGCGGAGAGCAAGGCCGCCGCGGAAAAGCTCAACGGCACCCAGTTGGGCGGCCGTGCGCTCACCGTCAACGAAGCGCGGTCGCCCGACGGCGCTGCCGGGCCGGGATCGTCCGCCGCCTCGCGGCAGTTCAGCAGCCCGAACCGCCGCGCCGGGGCATTTCACGCGCGGGGAAAGCGGCGGCATTGAGCCGGCGCCCCGGGACCGCCAGGGCCCCGCGTTTCACGACCATTTGGTGAAGGCTACGCGGCGAACCCTTCCTGGGTCTTCGCCACCACCGAGAAGAAAGACGCATTCGTGCTCCGAGCTCTGCTCTGGGAGGATATCAACCATGCAAACTGTCACTGACTTGAAAACCGGGACCGCGGTCGCCGCGCTCCGCCAGACGGCATTGAACGCCGCGCTCTCGCTGCGCGACTGCTCCCTGCGCCGGGATCGTCCGCCGGCGGAACGGCTCGCTTGTCGCACGCTGATGCGCGGCGAGGCTCTGCGTTGGCGCGATCCCGACCGTACGCTGTTTGGATTGTGACCGGAGGGTAGGGCGGAGCGCCCGGGTGGAATCCGCCGGGAAGCTCGGTCATCGCCCGGCGCTGCGCCGGCCACGGCCACCCCGCCAGCCCCTAGCGCCCGCCGTCCGGGAGGGCCACCGGCTCGTTCAATTCCGTCGCCGCGCAGGCGGCCGGCAGTTCGAGCCAGAAGGTTGAGCCGCAACCGGGCTCGGACTGCACGCCGACGGAGCCACCCATCCGCTCGACGGCCTTCTTCACGATCGCCAGGCCGACGCCCGTGCCGGGAATCGTCTTGGGACTGGCGCGCTCGAAGAGCCCGAAGATTCTCGAATGGTAAGCGGACTCGATGCCGACGCCGTTGTCGCGCACATGGACGCGCAAGCAGGCACCGCGGGCTTCGGCGAAAACCTCGATGCGCGGCCACCGGCCGGGCTTGGAGAACTTCACCGCATTCTGCAGGAGATTGGAAAAACACTGCGCCAGCGCCGGCCGGTGTGCCAGGACCACGCCAAGCGGACGTTGGATCGTGATCGGGTCCGGCAGCGCCGCGAGATCGGCGCACTCCCCGACGACGTCGTCGAGCAGTTCGTCGAGATCCAGTCGCGCGATCGTGATGTCCGAGCGGGCGATGCGGGAAAATGCCAGCACATCCTGCATGAGCCGGTCCATCCGTCGGACGTTGCGCCTGATTCGGTCAAGGTGCGATTGCGCGTCGGCGGAGAACTCGCCCTGGTGATCGTCGTGAAGGATCTGCGCGAACGACTCGATGGCGCGCAACGGGGCGCGCAGGTCGTGTGAGACGCTGTAGGAGAAGGTTTCGAGCTCGGAATTCACCTCCAACAGCTCGGCGGTGCGTTCGACGACGCGTTGTTCGAGGGAGGCGAGGATTTCATCGCGTTCGCGCAGCAACTGGCGGACCTGGTGCTGGCGTCGCCGCGCGCGCAGCGCCGAGTGCACCGTCGAGACCAGCGTGTCCTTTCGGAGCGGACGCTCGACCAGGACCAAATTCCAGCGGGCGCGGAGGCGGCAGACGGACGGAGCCATCGCGCTGGTGCGCTCGCCCCCGCTTACGATCAGCACGAGCGGCAGGTCCGACCAGGCGGGCTGCCGGTCCAGTGCCGCCGCGAGGTCGCCGCGGCCTGGATGGTCCAGCGCTTCCTCGGTGAGCACGACGGCGCCGCACCCCCGTTCGGTCTCCGGCGTCAGGGCGGACAGGTTCGCCGCCACGGCTGAGGCGATGGATTCCGCCGCGAGCACAGCGCGAATGTTGCCGGCGTCGCTGCCCGTGGGGGCGACGATGAGCACGCATTCTTCGCCGCCGGGAGTTGGTCGCGTCATGCGGAGGGGCGCAGCATTTGTGCCGGCTGGCCTCGGAAGGTCGGAATGCCCGTCAGCACCCCGTGGAAGTCGGCGAGCGGCTCGCCCACATGGACGCCGTGGTCGTCGAGGCGGAATTCCCGGATGTAAGTCTCGTGCGGGCCGATCCGCTTCTTGACCACCGAGATCGCCTTCCGGATCCCGCCGCCCTGCTCGAAATACCGGAGCAGAACGACCGTGTCGGCGAGATACGTGAGGTCCACCGGAGTCTGCATCTGGCCGAGCAGGCCGTGTTGCGCCACCGTCATCATGCTGACGACGCCCCGGTGGTTGAGAAACGCGAGCAGCTCGTGGAGTTGAATGGTGAGGAATTTCGCGTCGGGCATGGCCTGCAGATATCCGTTGAGGCTGTCGATCAGCACGACCCGGCCATTTTCGGACTCGACGCATTTCTGGACAAGGTGGACGAACTGGCCCGGCGCCAGCTCGGCCGGGTCGATCTGACGGATCACGATCTGACCACCGTCAATCATCTCCCGGAGGGGCATGCCCATCGACTGTCCGCGTTGCATCAGCGTGTGCGTCGTCTCCTCGAAGAGATAGACAAACGCCTTTTCCCCGCGTCGGGCGGCACTCATCGCAAACTGCATCGCGAGGCTGGACTTGCCGGCGCCCGCGGGCCCGAGGAGGAGCGTGCTGGTGCCGCGGTTCAGCCCGCCGCCGAGCAGCGCGTCGACGCCCGGCACCTCACTGACGAGCGGCTTTTCGTCGAACGCCTGCCGGTGCACGGCCGCGATCAGGCGCGGGAACACCTGCACGCCACCCGGAATGATCGCGGCATCGTGGTAGCCACCGATGAAGTTCACCCCGCGCAGCTTGTTGATCTTGATGCGCCGCCGCTCCGCGCCGTACTCGGATTCCCGTTGTTCGAGCGAAATGACGCCGTGTGCGATGCTTTGCACATTGAGGTCGCCGCCGTCGCCGGCGTGGTCGTCAAGCAGCAGGACGGTGACGTTCCGGCCGCTGAAGTACTGTTTCAACGAGAGCATCTGGCGCCGGTAGCGGAGCGGCGTATCCGACAACAGCCGCAGTTCGGAGAGCGAATCGAGGACGAGCCGCCGGGGCGCTACCCGGTCGATTTCGGCCAGCAGGAGATCCGTCGTCTGGTTCAGTTCGATTTCCGACGGGTGAAACACCGTGTTCTGGCTTTGCTGTGCCGATTGCTGTTCGAGCGTGGATAATTCGAAGATCGCGAGGCCGTCGAGCGCCCAGCCGTGCGACCGGGCGACGGCCAGAATCTCATCCCGTGATTCCGAGAGGGTGATGTACAGCGAGGGTTCGTTCCGCGCGATGCCCTCCAGCAGGAACTGGATCGCCAGCGTGGTCTTGCCCACCCCGGGCTGGCCGCGCAGGAGGTAGAGGCGGTTCGACGGGAATCCGCCGCGCAAGATTTCGTCGAGTCCGGTGATTCCGGACGGGGCCACATCGGAAGCACCAGGGTTCATGTTCGGGCCCAGTCAGCGCCTGGAATCGTACTACCGCAAGCATGACAGCCTTCGGAGAAAACCCGGGAACTTCCATCCGCCATCTCCCGCGCGACGCGGCCCCTTGCGTCCTTTGGCCTTGGTTCACAGCGCAGGGGCTTTATGGGTGGAAAAGAAAAAGAGGCCGTCTCAGGACGGCCTCCGAATTCGGGTCAGCGACCTGCGATCAGGTCTTCATGATGTGCCGACCGGCCGGGCGCTTGGCCACCGGGCCTTTGCCGCCGGCCGATTTTGCGGCCCGTTTTTTTGCCGCGGTCATCCGGCCGCCTCTGCTTTTCTTTGCCATGGCAATTTCCTGGTTGGGGGTTGAGTGGGATCAGTTCGCGGTGGCAAACAAGACCTCGACCCGGCGGTCGCGGCGCGTCTGCGGATCTCCGAATGCACCGGTCTTGATGCGGTCGGACGGCACCCCCGCAGCGATCAAGGCGCTGCGGACCGCGTCCACGCGGCGGTCTGCCAGCCCGGCGTCGTGTCGATCGGAACCACGGCTGTCGGTTGTTCCATCGATTCCGAGCTCGAGCGACGGATTTGCCCGCATGTAGGCGGCGATGTTCGCGCTTTTGCCGGCATCGGAGTTCTGGATGCGCGCATCGTCATAGGCGAAGTTGAAGTCCTGATACGATGTCCACTGGCCAACGATTCCCACGACGCCGCGTTCGCCCGTGGCGCCTTCGGCACCCGGTGCGCCTCTGGCGCCGGTGTAGCCGGTCTGGCCGGCAACTCCGGCGGTCGTGCGACCCTGCGATCCTTCGAAACCCGTGCTGCCGGTGGCGCCGGTCTGACCGGTGCGGCCCGGCTCACCCGCCGGTCCGTAAAGCGTATTGCCTTGCGCGCCGGTGGCGCCGACGGCACCCCGCGCACCCGTGGGCCCCAACGCGCCGTTCGCGCCGGTGTACCCTGCGGTGCTCTCTCCTTGCTCGCCGGTCGCCCCCATCGCCCCTTGCGCGCCGGTGGCACCCGTGGCACCCGCCACGCCGGTCGGACCGCGCCGAACCTCGCCGGAAGGACCCTGTGCGCCCGTATAGCCGCGTTCGCCGGTCGCGCCCGGGGCGCCCATCGCGCCACGATCGCCCTGCAGGGCAACACCGGGAGCGCCGCGCGCGCCCGTCTCACCCTGCGCGCCGGTCGCACCGGTCGGACCATCGGGGCCGCGGGGGCCCACGAGACTGTCGGCGGAAGATTGCCGGGCGGACTGCGAGGAACAGCCGCCGACCAACATCGCGATGATCGCGATCGAGATTAGTTCACGTTTCATAATTATATTTTCAAGGCCGCGGGTCGCAGTCTGGATTGGCGTTTGATTCTCGCAGGCTGCGAGGACATTGCCGGTGACCGTTGATTCCTTGAGCCGACAGTGTAGGCGAACCGCGCTGTCATCACTATTAGGTGAAACCCGGTTCGGGCGTTGATCGAGTCACAGCGTCTGCATCGATGTCCAACAACGCCGTCGGCTCGGTGCGTCGCTGATCGATCCCCCCGTTGCGCCTCCCGAGTCGCGCGGTGTCTGGCGACCAAACACCGCCGCCCGATCCGGGCAAACCCAGGATCGGGCGGAGTCATCCAACGTTGATTGGCCTGGGCCGGGCGTCAGTTGGGGTGGCGGCCAAAGATCTGCAAGGTGGCAGCGAACGGTTTCGGCTGACGATCGAGCCAGCGGCGCAATCTCCACACGATAATGGCGAACGCGCCGAAATAAATGGCCGTGAGGCCGCCGAGCACGGCGAGTCGGGCGCTGTCCCAGAAGAGATAGACGAGGAGAATGCTCCCGAACGTGAGGGCCATGAACGCGGTGAACACCGCCGCACCGGTCCAGATCACAATCCGGATCAGGCGGAGCTTCTCCGCGTGGAGTTCGAACGCAAACAGGTCGATGCGGTCGTCCACCCTCGCCAGCAGCCCGCGGCCGAGCGCGCGGAGTGCTTCGACGATGCCTGCCGGGCGGAGCGTCGCCGCATCCATGGTGGAACTATTTGCTGCTGCGGCCGGCGAGCACGCCAACCAGCAGCCCGATCCCGGCGGCAATCGCGATGGATTGATAGGGGTTCGCTCGAATCACGTCGTCGGTGGACTTGGCGCCGGCGACGATCTTCTTCCGGGCGTCTTGGTAAAGTCCGGAGAGACGTTCCTGTGCCGCGTCAAACCGGGCGCGCATTCCGCCGAGCACATCGGCCTCGGGTTCCGTCTGGGTCTGGCCGATCATTTGTTCGGCCTGGGTCACCAGTGCGCGCAGTTCGTCGAGCAGGGTGCTGGGTGTTGGGTTCGTCCCTTGGTGATTGGATTTCATGAGAATGATGGAGTGGGTAATGGATAAACGGACGATTCGGGCTCAGGCGCGACGGCCGCGGGCGAACGCCACGATCGTGAGCACCAGAAAGATGACGAAAAGGACCTTGGCGATGGCGGCGGCGGTGCCGGCAATGACGCCGAAGCCGAGCACGCCCGCGACGAGCGCCACGAGCAGGAAGACGAGGGTATAATATAACATGGTGAAGGTAGGAATTCGGAGATTACCGGTTCTCACGGACAATCCGGAGCCGGCGTGTCATCATCATCGAGCACGTCCCAGCCCACGAGGGCGGTGAACGCGACCAGGACGATCAGGAGAAAGGGCATGCGACGGAGGGCCGGTCAGGACGACTTCGACGAGCCGAAGACGCCCGCCAGGCCGACCAGTGCGGCAACAGCGCCGCCGATCAGGAGCCACATCGTCCGATCCGTCGGCGAACCGGTGAAGAAACGGGAGAAGTGGGAGCTGATGGAGTCGGAGGCGGTGATGCCGTAGGTGATCAGGAGAACGCCGCCGATGAGGAGGGCGAGAGAGAGGATGCGGTTCATGAATTTCGAGCGTTAAGGGGGGAATCGAGCGTGGCTTCGTCTTCGGTTTCGAGTTCGGCCCGGAGCATCCACGCCATCTTTTCGTGGCGCGCCATGAGTCCGGTGAGAAAGTCGGCCGTGCCGGCATCGCGGCAACCCACGGCGCAGGCCTCGCTGTCGGCGCGAAGCTGGACGATCGTTTCCTCGTGCAGGCCGAGCAGCTCGGAAAACATCTGTTCCGGGGAGAGGCCGATGCCGGGCTCCGCCGAGAGACGGGCCGCCTTGGCCAGGTCGGCCCAGTTGCCGCGGACGCCGGCGCCGATGGCGCGGGCCCGTTCCGCGACCTGGTCGATCCAATCGGCGATCTGCCCGTATTGAGCCTCGAACTGCTGATGCAGGCCGAGGAACCCGGCGCCGGTCACGTTCCAGTGATAATCGCGCGTCGTGGCATAGAGCACGGACTCATCGGCGAGGATGAGGTTAAGAGTTTGCCCGACCTTCAGGCGCGCTTCGTCGTTGAGTCCGGTATTGATCTTCATGGTGATACTTTTGTTGCCGACAATCCCCGGCACCGCCGCAGAGCGGCAGGGCCAGGGCGAGAGCGGAAGGCTTCAGCCGATCAGGCTTTCACCGTCATCTTGTTGCTGACCGACTTCACGCCGCGTACATCCTGGGCGAGTTTCGTGACGAGCGATTTTTCAGCATCGGAGCTCGCTTCCCCGGTGATGAAGATGGCGCCATTGGTCGTGCTCACCTTGGTCTTGAGCGCGCTCGTCGACTTGTGACTCAGCAGCGCAAACTTGACCTGGGTCGTGATCGACGCGTCGTCGATATTCTCACCCATCGTTTCGCCCTTGGGGGACTTTTCGTTGATCACCATGTCGTTCTTCACCGACTTCACCCCATCAATGTCCTGGGCATAAGCCGCGGTCAGTTCCTTCTGCGCCACGTTGTCGGCGTTTCCGGTGAGTGTGACCACGCCGTTTTCTGAAACCACTTTGGTGTTCGTCGCGCTCACATTGCCTTTGACCAGCAGCCGGCCACGAATCTTCCAGGCAATCCACGCGTCGGAGCGCTCAGGATAGGTCGCTTCCACCTGGATATTGTTTCGCACGTGACTGACGCCAGGCAGATTCGCGACCGTATCTTCCGCCAGCTCCTTGTCTTCCCGGTCCTGGACCGATCCGGTCAGTGTGACGACGCCGTCGTCGGCTTTCACCTTTACGTGATCCTCCAGGACCGTGCGGAAATTGTACGAGGCGCGCGCCGCCGTCTCGATCTTCCGATCATCGGTGGACGAAGCGATGAGGGCGAGCGGGCCGGCAAAGCAGAGGGAAAGGGCAAGCAACGTGTGTGTTTTCATGTAAGAGCTGAAGCGTACGCCATTCGCCTCATGGCCCATATAAGGCATTACCCGGCTTGGGTTCGGAGCCGAAGCTTCGAGCGTTGGCGCTTTGTTTGGACTTTGGCGGTTTGCGCCCGCGATCAATGTAGGGCCGGCGTCTCCGCACTCCGCCGTCGCGAATGCAATGCGCGGCGACGGCGATATCCACGTCGCGGAGTTGAGCCCCGACGGCGGGGTACGGAGGCCCCAGCCCTACATCTACAATCGCAAAAAAGCTCGCGGGATTGCCGCGAACCGTTGCTGACGCCGCCATTGAGTCCCTCGCTTACTTCACGTCGTAGATTTCAACCAACGCGATCCTGGTCGTGTTACTGATGCCCATGACATGAACGGTGTAGAAGCCCGGTTGCAGCGTGAGCAGGTGAGGTCACCGCACCCGCCTCAGACCGGCTACACAATCGTGAGCTGCACGCTGCTTTCGATCACGCCGGCGGAAATCGCGTAACGCGTCAGCCCCGCGGTGTCGTGGATATCGAGCTTGGCCATCAGGTGCTCCCGATGTTTTTCCACCGTCTTGATGCTGATGCCAAGCTGCGTGGCGATCTGCTTGTTCGCGGCGCCCTCCGCGACGAGCTGCAGCACTTCGCCTTCCCGCGCCGTAAGCTTGTTCCCGCGGGGCCGCAGCATGCCGCTGCGATCGCGCGGCTCCTGGGCCGCCTTGAGCCGCTTCGCGATCGACGGACTGAAAAACGTGTTTCCCGCCGCGACTTCCCCAATCGCCTTCGTGAGAATTTCCGCCGACGTCTGCTTTTCCAGAAACCCCTTCACGCCCGCCGTGCTCATGCTCTCAATGTAGGCGTCGTCGCTGTGCGCGGACAAAATGATCACCTTCGCCTCCGGGTCTTCCGTCAGAATCTGCCGCGTCGCCTCGAGGCCGTTGAGCACGGGCATCGCGATATCCATGACGACGACGTCGGGGCGCAGAGCCCGCGTCATTTGGATCGCTTCGCGGCCGGTCCGCGCTTCGCCGATGATTTTCAGGCGGGCGTCCGCATTCAGAAGTGCGCAAAGCCCCTGGCGCACGATGGCGTGGTCTTCCGCGAGGAGGATGGTGACGGGTTTCAAAGGAGGTATTTGGTTCCGGAGGTGAAAGGGATTTCCGCGCGGACCGTCGTGCCCACGCCAGGCGCGGACTCGATCGACAGGCGGCCGCCAATCATTTCGATGCGTTCCTTCATGCCGATCAGGCCGAGTCGCTTGTTGTTCCTGGCGTGCAGCGTTTCGGTGACGGGGAACGATTTTCCATTGTCGCAGATCTCCAGTTGAATCGCGCCCCGATGTTCGCTGATGCCCAGCAGCACGAGCGTGGCCTCGGCATGCCGGGCCACGTTGTTGAGCGCCTCCTGGGCGACGCGGAAGAGAACCGTGCGCTTCGCGATGCTCAACTGCTCGACGCCGCCGAATGCGGTCATCTGGATGC
>DASZYH010000258.1:0-4803 GCA_035545515.1 Opitutaceae bacterium | reverse complement strand
CCCCCACGAAGAGGTGCCCGCGAGACCACGGCGTCCGCTGGGAACGCCGGACCCGGGCTGGCCGGGCTGCTGGTTCGAGGCGTGATTCTGGCGCGGTGAGCCGTCGCCGGAAAATGACGTCCCCGCCTGGGTGGACGAGGTGAATACCGGTTGCGCGAGGCGGACCGAACGATCGGAGCCGGACTGGGCGTTGACCGCCTGCCACTCGTTCGAAAGGGCATTGCGGAGGTCGGGAGAATCGGTGCGGAAGGTTGTGTGCACTTCGCCGGCACGGAGTTCGACCCGCACGTTGAGATCCGACCCACCGACCGAAAACTGGAGATTGACCGAATGTTGGTCCTGCGCGGCGAAGCGGTCGGCCGCGCTAAGCACAGCCTCGACGGCGCGATGCGCCGTGCTCGTCAGGCCGATTGCCTGCGGCAAAGCCTGTTCGGCGGCCGCATGCGACGTCGCCGCCGGCGCCGCAACGGGAGCGGCCGCGGGGACGGTGGCATTCGGATGGGCAAGCATTGGGCCGGCGGGCATCGTGGCGTCCGTTTTAGCAACGCCGATGCCAAGCGCTGGATCGGATTGCGTAACCCCTTTCTGCGTCTGTGCTAACAACGGTTTTACCGGGGATTTTCTCGCGTCCGCGCTCGAACTCGAAACGGCGCCGGCGGCTGCGGCAATTTTTTCCGTCACCTCGGCGCTCGGAGGGATCGCGGTGGCGGCGCGACCGGCCGCGGCGGGATCGACCGGCCCCTGCGTACTCGGAAGGACGCTGGACGCACGCGAAGCCGCGGCCTGCGTCAAGGCGGCTGCCGGAATTGCGCCGCTCCCCGACCCTGTCGGGGCGTCATGGGTCGTCGTGGCGCCGGTGCCGTCGGCTACAGTGATCCCCCGGGGTGTCGGGCTGGGGAAACGTGTCGCCGCAGCGGCAGTGGTCGCCATGGCGACGGTCACGGCCCCGGTGGTTGGATTCAATTCCGCCGCCAGAGTCGATCCGCCGGTCGTCGCGGTCGCCTGTGCCGGCGTCCCCTGCCCCGCTGCCGCCGGCATTCCGGACGGCAGCAACCCGGATCCGGCGAGGGCGCCGGTCAATGACTGCACCCCGGATCCCGACAAAGAGGTGAGGCCCGTCAACGAGGGTCCAATGGCCGGAGCGGAGGTGCCACCCGGCACCAAATTTGCGGCGGCCATGGGCGCGGCGCCCGGAGTTTCGTCGTCGCCCGCCGGCTTAGGCGCCACGGGGGGAATCACTCCACCGGAAACGAGCAACGCGGCGACGGCGACACCCTGCGCATCGCTGATGTCGGCCAGTCCCTTCTTACCATCGGCCGGCTGGCCGGTTTTTGCGGTCGGGCCCGCGGGAACCGATTTTCCCGACATCACGGGCGAAGCGACGAGTCCAACGACGATTCCCGTTTGTGCCAAACCGAGCGAAAACGTCGAGGACGCCAGCAATGGCGACGTGGAGTTCGTCGCGGGCTTCGCCGGGGAGCCTCCATCGGCCGGCAGCGAGCCCGTGGCCGAAGCCGCCGCGCCGCCCGGATCCGCCTTCGGATCGGCGGGAGGCGAGCCAATCCCCGCCAGCATCTGCGCAAAACCCGCGGCGGGCGCGGCGCCACCGGACGCAGCACTGGAACCCGCGGGGTTGGCGGACGGAAATGCCAGCGAGGAACCGGCAGTGGAATCGATGGGAACGGACGAAAGTGAGGTTTGCATGCTAAGGCACCCTCCATGGTCCCAAAAAAACCGCGCCCGTCCGTGGCGCGGCCAAACTGTTTGCCTACGGGGCGGTGGCCGGTTTCGCGGTCTTGTAAAGACGAAGCTTGTCGGAAAGCACCGCGGCACGGCGCGCGAGCGTGCCGTCGGTTCCCGCCGTCTTGCTCATGGACTCGAAGATGGGCGCGACGACGTCGGGCTTCATCAGCGCGAGAATCTTCACGGCCGTGTTGTCATCCATCTCCCGGAAAATCGCGACGGCGGCCTCGGGTGGAAGATTCGAATACGTCTGCGCGAGTCGTTTCAGGTTCGAGACCTCATCCGCCGACATCTCGATCACGCGATCGGAAATCTGCTTCTGGATCGCATCGAGATCCGACCTGACCTTCGCCAGTTCCTTTTCCTCGGCGGCGACCCTCGCCTCGCGGCGGTCGAGGGCGTCGGACCGCTTCTTCAGCTGGAGCAGGCCATCCTTCAATTCACTCGAAAGATTCTCGATCTCGATCGTCCAGAAATCCCAGCCGCGCTTTTTCAACTCGTCCGGTTTTTTGCTGTCGCGGACGAGGATGGCACGGTCGACGAGGGCATTGAGGGTGCGCCAGCTGAGGCCGATCCCAACGGCAACGCTCAGGAGCAGGGCGATGAGACCACCGAGAACCGGGTTGGCAAGTTTGGCGATCATGCGGATTCGAGCGTTCGGCGGATGAACCGCCGCGCGGCAAAGTCATCGAATTCAGCCTGTTCCTCGCGGGCCGTCTCGTAGCGGTAGGCATTCCGGGCCTTTTCCTCGAGCCGGCGGACAACCTCGAGCTTGCGGTGCGCCTCGACGTATTCCGCGCGCCGTTCCTGCATCGCGTGCTGGGCGGCGGCCATCGCCTGCCGCGCCTCGACCTCGGCCGTGCATTCCTGGCGGTACGCCGTGAGCGCCCGCGCCTGGTCCGCCGGCGAAAAGCGGTTCGGACGCCGCTCCGTGAGTTCGAGCTCGAATTGACGCACGCGCGCCTGGGCCGCGGCCAGCTCCTGCTCCGATTTCACGAAGGCATGGACGGACGCCGCGAACGCCTCGCGGGCGCGCATTTCGTGATGCGCGCGCAGGATTGCGACCGGCCGGAGCGGAAAGCGAAAACGTTTCATCCGAGGATTTGCTTGAGGTTGGCGAACGTCTGGGCGCGCGGGGAATGTTCCTGCGTCCCCTGGCGGAGAAATTGCCGGAGCGGATCGTTCAGCGAGATCGCATGGTCGAGGGCGACATTGGCGCCCTTTTGATAGGCGCCGATCGAGATCAGGTCCTCATTCTTCCGGTACAACGCGAGCAGCTCGCGAGCGCGGGCGGCGAGCGCGACCTCGTCCGGCGCGCAAACGTCGCGCACCAGACGGCTGACGCTCTCCAGCACGTCGATCGCCGGGTAGTGATTGAAATGCGCGAGCTGGCGGGACAGGACGACGTGGCCGTCGAGAATGCCGCGAACCGCATCGGCGACCGGTTCGTTCATGTCGTCGCCCTCGACGAGGACGGTGTAGAGGGCGGTGATCGCACCCTGCTCGCCGGCGCCGGCGCGTTCCAGCAGCCGCGGCAGCAGGGCAAAGACGGAGGGAGTGTAACCGCGGGTCGCCGGGGGTTCGCCGATCGCCAGGCCGATCTCGCGTTGCGCCATGGCGAAACGCGTGACCGAGTCCATCATCAGCAGCACGTTCTTCCCGGCGTCGCGCCAGGCCTCCGCGATCGCGGTCGCGGTGAACGCCGCCCGAATCCGAAGCGGGGCGGGCTTGTCGGAGGTCGTCACGACGACGACGGCGCGCTTCATCCCCTCGGGACCGAGATCCTTCTCGATGAATTCGCGGACTTCGCGGCCACGCTCACCCACGAGCGCAATCACCACGACGTCGGCTTCCGAAGCCCGGGCGATCATCCCCATGAGGGTCGATTTGCCGACGCCGGAGCCGGCGAACAAGCCGAGCCGTTGTCCGCGCCCGAACGGCGTGAACGCGTCGATGGCACGGACACCGGTGACAAAGGGGAGCTTGATCCGCTGCCGGCGCAAGGGATGCGGCGGCTCGGCCACCTGGTTCACGCTCCGGTCGACCGGAAGCATGCCCAAACCGTCGAACGGACGGCCCAGGGCATCCAGGACGCGGCCGAGCATCTCGGGACCGACCCGCGGAAGCGGCGGCCGGTCGCACGCGGCAACTTCACAGCCGACGTGCAACCCCGTGGTGTCGCCCAGCGGCATCAGCAGGACCCGGTGTTCCCGGAACCCGACGACCTCGGCGCGAACATTGAATTCGTCCCGCGGAGAGCGCACCAGGCAGAGATCGCCCAGGCCGACGTTCGGACCGTCGGACTCGATGATGAGCCCCGCGACGCCCGTGACCGTGCCGACGCGCTGCACCGGCGGCAGGTGGCGAACCTGCGTGCGAATGACTTCGACGAGAGGTGCGACTGTTCCGTTCATGCCGGGACAAGGTTGTTGCGCAGCGCGTCGAGTTTCGTCTCCAGACGCGCGTCGGTGAGGCCGAAGCGGCTGTGGACCTTGCAGTCGCCGGGCACCAGGGACGCCTCGGCGCGGATGCGGAGTCCGGGATAGCGATGCAGCCAGTCGGGATTGAGACGTTGCAGGAGTTCGGCATCGCGCGGGGCGACGACCAGTTCGAGGTTTTCCCGCTCGGGGAAAACCTGCGCGAGGGCCTCCTCGCAAATGCGGGTGACAACCTCGGATGACGGCTCGTACCCGGCCAGCAGACGGCGGGCAATCTCGACCGCGAGAGCAGGGAGCGTCTCGCGCAGCTGCGCAGTGATGGCGGGTTCCAGTTCACCCAGTTGGCGGAAAACGCCCTGGCTCAATCGCTCGATGTCGGCGCGGAATTCGACCATTTCCTGGTCGGCCAGGCCGCGGGCCGCATCGACCCCGCGGGCATACGCCGCCTCGTCGCGGGCAGCCAGCTCCGACTCCGAACAAAAGCGTCCGGCCTGGCCGGGGATGGCGGCGCCGACCAGCGGACGATCGAAGGGGATGAGAATTGCGTGGGCCACGACTAGTTGATGGCGGAATGCGGAGTGCGGACGGCGGACCCTTCCCATGGCGGAGGGCGGAGGGCGGG
>DASZYH010000257.1:0-3534 GCA_035545515.1 Opitutaceae bacterium | reverse complement strand
GGCGTTCCGGGGATTTGTGAAGGTACTCGTCGACGACGCGTGCCACCAGCGGGAAGGCCATCGCGTGAGGGTTGATCGCCACGCCGGGGCCAAAGGTGCGCATCGTCCATTCCGCGAACTGGCGTTTGATGATGCGACGATAGATGAACCTCAGCTTGTGGCGCTGGGTGAGGTCACCGCGCCGGTCACCGCGCCCACCGGGGGACAAGGGTCCGATCGCGGGCGCTCGAGGCATGGCGCGAGCACGCCACACGGCACCCACGAATGTCTTCCCCGATTCGCTTTGAAATGGGCGGGAGCTTGGGCCTCATGACCGCATGATGCTTGGCGTCGTCGGACAACGTTGCATGAGCGAGCGCGAGCCGGAACTCGGGCTCGGGGTGGTGGCGCAGGTGGATGCGGGCGCAAAACGGATCGCGGTCGAGTTTCCGGCCACGAGGGAGAAGCGCCTGTATGCACTCGGCACCTCCGTGCTGAAACGCGTCCAATTCGGCGTCGGTGAAAGCATCACCACCCGCGACGGCGCCCGGCTGACCGTGGAGGCGGTCGAAAGCGAAGGCGGCTTGCTGGTCTATGCCGCCGCCGGGAGGCACGTGCGGGAGGATGCAATTTCCGACGTGACCAGCGTCGCTTCACCGCCCGAACGGTTCATGGCGGCGCAGACCGATCCGAACGAGGTGTTCGACCTGCGGCTGCGCGCCCTGCAGATGCGGCGGCACGTCCGCGCATCGGAGGTGCGCGGCTTCCTCGGCGGTCGGATCGATCTGATTCCGCATCAGTTCTACATCCTGCAGGAGATGGCCCGGCGGGGGATTCCGCGGGTGCTGCTGGCGGACGAAGTCGGGCTCGGCAAGACGATCGAAGCGTGTCTCATCCTGCAGCGGCTGCTCGCGGTCGGACAGGCGAAGCGGGCGCTGATCGTGGTGCCGGAGTCGCTGACGCACCAATGGTTCGTGGAACTGCTGCGCCGTTTCAACCTGTGGTTCAGCATCTATGACGAGGGCCGGTGCGTGGCCCTCGAGGAGAGCGACCCGGCGCAGAATCCGTTCCTCGCCAGCCAACTCGTCCTCTGCAGCCTGTCCTTCCTGGCGGGAACGGCGACGCACGCCGAGGCGGAGGCGGCGGTCCCGCCCAATGCGCCGGTCGAGCCGGATGCAACCGGTGCCGGGGAACCGGGGCGGCCACCCGTTCCCCCGCGCGCCCAGGAGCAAACCGCCGCGCCCATTTCCCGCCGCGATCAGGCGCTCGCGGCCGGCTGGGACATCGTGGTGGTCGACGAAGCCCATCACCTGGTGTGGACGCCGGAGCGGGCGAGCCCGGAATATGAACTCGTGGCCGCGCTCGCGGAGCGGACGCCTGGCCTGCTGCTGCTGACCGCCACGCCGACGCAGCTCGGTCTGCCGGGGCACTTTGCCCGCCTGCGGCTGCTGGATCCGGACCGATACAACGATCTCGCCCGGTTTCAGGAGGAGGCGGAAAGCTTCACGGTCGTCGCGGAAATTGCCGGCCGGATCGTCGACCAGAAACCCCTCAATGAGCGGGACCACGCCCGGCTCCAGCGGGTGTTCAATCGCGATCCCGCCAGACTCGCGCAGCACCTGGATTTATTGGCGGCGGGCCAGCCCGGGGCGCGCGAAGCGCTGCTCCGGACGCTGCTCGACCAGCACGGCACCGGGAGGGTGATGTTCCGGAACACGCGCGCGGCGATGGCCGGGTTTCCCAAGCGGAAGTTCTGCCCGGCACCGGTGCCGGCGGGGAACAACGTCGCGTTGCTCGCACGGGTCGTCCGGGAGATGCAGGCGGAGGAAGCCGGCACCGATGCCGGGATCCGTTACGCCTTTCGCGACGACCCCCGCGTCGGCTGGCTGGTCGGGTTTCTCCAGCAAAACAAGACCGCGAAGGTTTTGCTCATCTGCAAGTCGCAGCGGAAGGTGGCGGCGATCGATGCGGCCCTGCAGGAGAGGCTCAAGGTGAAGTCGGCGCAGTTTCACGAAGGGCTGGCGCTCGTGCAACGCGACCGGAATGCGGCCTGGTTTGCCGAACCGGACGGCGCCCAGCTGCTGTTGTGTTCGGAGATCGGCAGCGAGGGGCGGAACTTCCAGTTCGCGCACCATCTCGTGCTGTTCGATCTGCCGCTCGAC
Source organism: Opitutaceae bacterium (assembly GCA_035545515.1). Taxonomy (GTDB): domain Bacteria; phylum Verrucomicrobiota; class Verrucomicrobiia; order Opitutales; family Opitutaceae; genus ER46. Next base: position 1,393 of record DASZYH010000257.1, on the reverse strand, counting down.
CCGGGGCTGCTCGAGCAGCGGATCGGCCGGCTCGATCGCATCGGCCAGACGCAGACCATCCGGATCCACGTGCCGTACCTGGCCGGCAGCGCCGAGGAATGCGTGGTGGAGTGGTATCACCGCGGGCTCGACGCGTTCGAAACCCTCCTGCACGGCGGTCACGATTTCGAGGAGGCCTTCAAGGCGGAGCTGCTCGGGTTGGCGTCGGATTTTGCCGGTGAGTCCGCGGATGGACGCACCCGGCTCGACGACCTGATCCGGCGGACGATCGCCTTTCGGCAGGAACTTGCGGCCAGGATGAAGAAGGGCCGGGACCGGCTGCTCGAGTTGAACTCCTTCAACCCGCCGGTGGCGGCGCGGGTCATCGAACGCGTGCGCGAGGCCGATGCGGATCCATCGCTGCGGAATTTTCTCCTGGCGGTGCTCGATCACTTCGGCGTGCGAATCAAGGATCACGAGGAGGGCGATCTTTTCCTCGATCCGTCGCATGCCTACATCGAGGGATTTCCCTCGATCCCGGCCGACGGCATGCTGGCAACCTTCGACCGCCGGCGGGCGATCGTGCGCGAGGATATTCGATTCCTCTCCGCCGACCACCCTCTGATCGGGGACGTGATCGACCTGCTGGTCGATTCACCGGCCGGCACCACGGCGTTCGGCGCGCTCGAGGCCGACCGGCCCAATCTGATCCTGGAAGCGGTGTACGTGCTGGAGTCGGTCGCCGACTCCCGCTGGCACGTGGACCAGTTTCTCGCGCCGACGCCGGTGCGCGTCGTGACGGACCTGCGCGGCAACGATCTGACGTCCGATCGCGACCAGGCGTCGCTGGCCGGCTACGTGGAGGACGCCGATCTCCATCGCTTCCTGGAGCGCCCCGGATTCAACGCCGGCGGGTTGAAATCGATGCTGGCGTCGGCGACCGGCATCGCGACGGAGCGATCCCGAGAGCTGACGAAGCGGGCGGCGGCGAAGGCAAACGAGGCCCTGTCGGCCGACTGGCAGCGGCTCGTGGACCTGCAGAAGCTGAACGACCACATCCGGCCACAGGAAGTGGCATTCGCCGCGGAACGCCGGGACCGGACCTGTGCCGCGATCGAGCAGGCACGGCTGCGATTGGATTCGCTGCGGCTGATCGTTGAGGGGGAGATGGGCTGAACTCGGTTGGAGCCGGCCGCGCCGAGCCGCGGCCGGCTGGTGGGGACATCGGGCTCCGCCAACGGGCTGATCACAGCCTGGCGTGAGCAAGCTCACGGCCAGTTGTGTTCGGCATCCTGGGTGCGATTATAATGTGGAAGAGGGAGAGGAAGGTGAGAACAAGGCGGTGGAGTGGAAAAGGGTGCGAGTGGTGAATGTCACCGAAACGTAACTACCAGGTGAGAGCGGAAATGGTGTA